>DLGO01000057.1:0-213 GCA_002482725.1 Bacteroidetes bacterium UBA7692
GCGCGGCAGCAAAAATAAAGCGGCAGGAAAAGTGCGCGCAGCTGTGCAGCGGCTATTCTGCACTCCGGCCGCGGATATAAAAATGGATGATTGCCTTATGATGCTGAGCCGGTTTGCCAAAGGCGGGTACAGCAGAGGGAAGTTATTGAGGCACAGAAGAAGAATGATGGAGGTGGCAGAGACGCCGCCGTTTAGTGATCGGGTAATAGCATT
>DLGO01000057.1:276-21183 GCA_002482725.1 Bacteroidetes bacterium UBA7692
ATAAGTGTAAAGGAGTGTGTATAGAGGGAAAGAGAAATGCAGAAGTGATGAGAAAAGCGTGCTAGAAATATGTTTGTGCCGCCAGCCACCTTTTCAACTCATTGTAGGTTTCGAACCCCCAAGGCCAGGTCTATTTCAACCAATAGTAAAGCTGCTTTAGCCATTCGTTGTTCATAGATATCAAGCCATCTTCGCTTTTCCACCACCGGTATTCGTCATACCTGGAACTGGCGGCGCCGTGTACGATAACGCGTATCCCGGAGCTTTCAAATTTTTGCCGAAAAACGTTGCCGGCCCTTCGGGTGTGAAATTTTGAAGTGAGCAGTAATACCGTCTTATATTTTCTTTGAACACAAATCGGAAATACCACCCCAGCCTCCTCTTTAGTGCTTGTCCCTACTTCTATTACAGTAATCGCAGTGGCTGGAACTCCCTGTTTTAACAAATTCATTTTAGTGAATACACTTTCGGTAATATCCATATCTAATATTTCAAGCTCGCGGACCTTGTTGGCTCCGGGGCAAATTATGCTTTTAGAAATGCCCGAATTGTATAAACGCACGGCCTCATTGCCCCTGTCGAGGCTTCCTCCGCTTAGTACAATTATGGCATCTGCTTTCTCGAGAGCGTCTTCCTGTATGAGCGCCGTAGCTAATGAGCGCAACAAGGGTTCACGGAAGATGTATGCTGCTACTAACAACAAACAAATGCAACCAAAACCAACAGCAAATTTTCTACTCATTAACTTCATCTTAACTATGTGAGGAACGTCTTACTCACCTTATAATTACAAAGTAACCAACAAATACAATGTAATTATAAGTTCTTCAAAATCAGTAACCTTTATTTTACATTCGCAACTTACACAACAAACAGACGAAACGAATTTTTTTATGGCAATCAGCAAATTCTCCCAGCTAGAGTATCGACGCCCTGATTTTGAGAAGATCAAGGTAAACTTCAACGAACTTCTAAGTAAATTTAAAGATGCTCCATCTGCCGATGCACAATCAGCAATTTTGGATGATATCAATGATTTGAGGAATGAGTTTAACACCTATTCGAGCCTTGCATCAGTGCGCAACTCAATAGACACAACAAACCAATACTACGAAGCAGAGAAAGATTATTTCGATGACCATGAGCCATTGTTCCGCGACCTGAACATCAACCTGTACAAGGCTTTGGGCAGCACACCATTCAAAGCGGAGCTAAAAGAAAAATTCGGAAACCAGATATTCAATATTGCAGAAGTAAGTATCAAGAGCTTTGATACCAGCATCATCAATGACCTGAAAGAGGAAAACAGGCTGGGAACAGAGTACACCAAAATTGTTGCTACAGCATCGGTAGAATTCGAGGGCAAAACCCTAAACCTGGCAGGCCTTGACCCTTATGAGCAAAGCACCGACCGTGCTATGCGCGAAAAAGCAACAAGGGCAAAATTTCAATTCTTCACAAAGCACGAATCTGATTTCGACAGGATTTTTGACAAGTTGGTGAAAACCAGGACAGAGATTGCGGCTAAGCTTGGCTACAAAAACTTTATAGAGTTAGGTTATAAGCGCATGTTGCGCACAGATTATACGGCTGCAGATGTGGCTGTTTTCCGCAAGCAGATACTGGATTATGTTGTGCCAATCAGCAATGAATTGCGCGCGCGCCAGGCAAAAAGGATAGGGGTAGATAAATTGGAATTTTACGACATTGGGTTCCAGTTCAAATCCGGCAATGCCACACCAAAAGGCACTCCTGAGTGGATAGTAGAGAATGGCAAGAAAATGTACAGCGAGCTATCTCCGGAAACCAATGAGTTCTTCAACTTTATGATAAATAACGAGTTGATGGACCTGGTGAATAAACAAGGCAAAGCTGCCGGAGGTTACTGCACGCACTTCCCTAAATTCAAGGCACCTTTTATTTTCTCCAATTTCAATGGTACTTCGCACGATATAGATGTGCTGACACACGAAGCGGGTCACGCGTTCCAATACTTCCAAAGCCGCCATTTCGATTTGGATGATTACGCATTCCCAACCTATGAGGCGTGCGAGATACATTCTATGAGCATGGAGTTCTTTACCTGGCCATGGATGAAGTTGTTCTTTCAGGAAGACGAGAATAAATATAAGTTCTCACACATCTCTTCATCATTGCTATTCCTGCCTTATGGCGCTACTGTGGATGAGTTTCAGCATGTAGTTTACGAGAATCCCGACCTGAGCCCTGCGCAGCGCAGAGAGGCTTATGTGGAGATAGAGAAGAAGTACCGCCCTTACGTGAACTATTCAGGAATAGATTACCTGGAGCGCGGAGGTCTTTGGCACCGCCAGGCGCATATTTTCCGCTCGCCTTTTTACTATATCGATTATTGTTTGGCTCAAATATGTGCCTTCCAGTTTTGGATAAAGTCTCAGGAAGATTTTAAATCTGCATGGCAGGATTATAATACACTGTGTAAAGCAGGTGGTAGCAAGAGCTTCCTGGACCTGGTGAAGCTGGCAAACCTGCAATCTCCATTTGATCCTAACTGCATTCAACCGGTTATGAAAAAAACGGGCGACTGGTTAAAGAACATAGACGACAGCAGCTTCTAAAATTAGGTAGCTTTTAAATAGTTTTTAGGAGAATCAACACTTACTTTTGTAGTGGAGGTTCTCCTAAATTTTTATACCATGTCCATCAAAGTAGATCTTCATGACCAGCGCCAATCTTATGAGCGCGCAGCGCTGGATGAATCAAGCGTAAATAGTGACCCTGTTGCCCAGTTTCAAGCCTGGTTCCAAGAGGCCGGGGAAAGCGATATAAAGGAACCTAATGCCATGACATTGGCTACGGCTACTACAGATGGTAAGCCTTCAGCGCGTATTGTGTTGCTAAAAGAGTTTAGCCATGATGGATTTGTATTTTATACCAACTACCGCAGTCGCAAAGGGGAAGAGCTTTTGCAAAACCCTCATGGCGCGTTGTTATTCTTTTGGGATGAACTGGAGCGGCAGGTGCGCATAGAAGGCACATTGCAAAAAGTAAGTGCAGATGTGTCAGATGCATATTTCGCTATAAGACCAAAGCTAAGCCAGATGGGTGCTATAGCATCTAAGCAGAGCAGTATCATTGAAGGGAGGCAAATCCTGGAACAGGAAATGGAGAAACTGGAAGGTACAGCCGAATTAAAACGGCCGCAGGATTGGGGTGGTTATGTATTGGTGCCGGAATACTTTGAGTTTTGGCAAGGTAGAAGGAGCAGGCTGCATGACCGTATAACCTATGTAAAGCAAGAAGGCGCTGCATCCTGGAAAATACAACGCCTTGCTCCTTAAATATCGTAAAACGAGTTATTATTCAGGTTTTGCTTCAGCTTTTTTAGCCGGAGCACGTTTTGCGGTTTTCTTTTCACCTTCTTCAGCTACTGCTTTTTTAGCTGCTGGCTTTTTCTTTGCAACATCTTCAGTTGCTTCAGCTACTACCGTAGATTTAACTGCTTTATGAGGTCTTGAGTTACCAAAAGAACCACTAAAAATTTTTCCTTTACGGGTGCGTTTATCTCCTCTGCCCATTGTCGATTAGTTTAATATTCTGCGCGAATATAGTTTATTAAAATTTTATTGAAAGTCTATTATGAATTAGTTTACGTTCGGCTCCTTAGAAACGAATAGGAACGTAAGCCCAATTGATAATAATAAGAAAGCAATAAATGCAGGGATAGCATATCCTGTTTCCAAAAACGTAAGGTGCTTTTTTGGATCGTTGTAATCAAAAAAGTTAGAGGTATTAGCTCTTAAAAACGCAAGGAAAATGGTTAGGAATGTTCCAACTACTGTAAAGATTCCCCCTATAATTTTAGACATAACTGCTTCTTTAAAATGTTTTGCTTGGCAAATGTAATGCGAAATGAATATTGTGCAAGGGTTTTCAACACTAATAAATTGACAAAACCGATATTCTTGCTACACTTCACCGTTAAGTTTCTATGTAATTGGACAATTGGTGCGCTTAGTAGCCGCCCAGATACTTGCGCATAAACCACTCGCCTGTCAGTAGTAATAGGATAAGCGCAAAAATCCATTTCAGGTTTATGGCGCTTTCAGTAAGAAAAGTATCGTATAGCACAGATTTTAGCTTGTTACTTCCTATTATTTCTTCAGCAAGCGCTTCGGCCCCGCTTACTCCAACCATTTTCCCTCCATGCTGCGCGGCAAGGGTATTCAGCAAAGTATGGTCTGCCCTGGTGCGCAGTGCCTCTAGTTGCAACGGACTTATGCTGAATCGTCCGTTGGCTGTATAGGTGTTGTTGCCAAGCTTGGTATTTGCCTTATAGCTGTAGCTACCTACCGGCAATGTTCCCATATTGGCAGAGTACGCACTTTCGGTACGGCTGAATTGAGCATTATATATTTTGCCATCCTCTGCTTTTATCTCCAGGTTTACATCCGGGGTATTGACCAGTTCGTAGTTGGCATTCAGCAGTTGGGCATCCAGAAGTACAGGCTCATTGTCGCTGAAAATATTTTTTGGCAATACCACTTTAAATGGCCTCTTGTCTGCCTTTACCGAAAGGTATTGCACGCTTTTAGAAATAAGCTCATTGGTGGCATTATGGTTTTTGTTCATTAGGTAGTCATAAAACCTCCAACGCCAAATACCCTCCCCAGCTATTACTCCTATCTTTTGCCCTGCGGCCTCATAAAAGCTGATCAATGGATAATCTGTTGGTACATTGTTGATGCGCTGTTGCAGTAACACCTGAGCTGCTGCACTGGATTTGTATTCACCAAACAGAACTTCAAACGGTGGAAGTTTAGGTAGTGCCTCTGCTGTGGCAGGGGAAAGTGTAAAAAGGCTGAATGACTTATTTACAATTCCTGCGGCATCGTCAAATTTGCTGTTTCCGGCATTTATATTAATTGCCTGTTGCAGCTTGTTTAGCTCTGCTGTGTTGGTTGCTGCGCCTACTATAAAGAGTAGAGATTTGTTTTGCTCCTTTGCCTTGTTGATGATGTTGGCGGCATTATTCCTTGCAGAGGGCAACTGGTGCAATACTACAAGATTGTACTCGCTGATGTCTTTGGTAAAATCATCAATGTATGCTACTTCTACCTGATATGCTTTCGCGCTTTCTGCCGCAGATTTTATGGCTGAAATATCAGGGTGAGGAGCATTGGCTACAATCAGGATTTTTTGCTTGCCATCCAGTACCTCAATAAACACATCCCGCACATTGTTTTTGTAGGTTACCTCTCCTTCCAGATTAGATAAGCTGACGCGATAGCGGGAGATGCCATTTTGTGCTGCCGGTAACAACACGTCAACCAGCTGCGCATCCTGCAGGCCATTTATCGCAATCTGCCGTGTAAACAATTTAATGGCCGTTGCATTTTCCTTTATCTCTTCTACGGTTAACATGCTCTGCTTTCCGCTCAGGTTAGTTGCTTCTATTTCTATGCGTAGTGGGATTTGCTCGTTCAGATACGCAGTTTTGTTGTGTTTAACTGCTGCAAGGCGAAGATCCGTTTGCATTGTAGTGTCCCCAAGAGCAATCGTGTAAATATTAAAAGGGGCCTGCTCTGTAGCATATATGGGGTTGATGCCCTGGTTGTAAATACCATCGCTGGCAAGCACCACAGCGCCAAGGTTTTGGTTGAAATACCTATCACCTATCTGCTCCATGGCATCAGATAGATTGGTAGCTTTACTTCCATACCCAAAATCAAAACCGTTGCCTAGCTTATCGCCTACAGAGAATATTTCGACCTTGTATTTTTCTGACAACTTATCTTTTAGAGATTCAAGTGCTTTTTTGAAGTTGGTAGAGTCTTGTCCTTTGAAGCTGTTTTTAATTGATTCACTATTGTCTTGTAGCAGCACTACGATTGGCTTTTGTTCTTCAGTTTTCCTCAATTTCAGAAAAGGGGATAATAAAAGTACGGCAAGCACAGTAACAGAGATGGCACGCATAACAGCCATGGTGTACAATAAATACTTATTGGCAACTCCGGAAAAGCTTTTTTCCCTGAAGTACAATAGAGCAGCATACCCAATACCCAAGATGGCGCATACCAAAATGAGCCAGGGCGAGTATTCAAAATTTATGGAACTATTCATGTATAACCTGCTATCAGCTATGATTTAAGACTTACTACAAAGGTGTACGAATTTTAAGAACGGAACTGACAATTTTTCTAATAATACAGTTGGTAGCGAAGACTATTTAAGTCGTTTCTGCTTTAGCGGCACATTCCCCCACACACACTCAGCACTTGCCCCGAAACATATTTAGACAGGTCACTTGCCAGAAAAAGGGCGGCATTTGCTACTTCTTCTCCGGTACCCATACGGTTGAGCGGTATCTGTTTTATGATACTTTGCTTTGTTTCTTCATTCAGCACATGGGTCATATCGGTTTCTATAAATCCCGGAGATATCGCATTGCAGCGGATACTTCGTGAGCCAAACTCATCGGCTACCGACTTGGTAAAGCCGATGATGCCGGCTTTGGATGCTGCGTAGTTTGCCTGTCCCGCTTGCCCCTTTATTCCTACTATAGATGTCAGGTTGATTATAGAGCCCTGTTTGGCACGCAGCATGTGTTTGCTTACATGTTTTGTAAGGTTGAATATGCTTTTTAGATTGGCCTGTATCACTTCGTCAAACTGTTGTTCTGTCATGCGCAGCAGCAGGTTGTCACGTGTAATGCCGGCATTGTTTATCAGCACATCTATTTTGCCAAAATCTTTTACTACTGCATCTATCAGCTGTTCGCTTTCCGCAAAGCTGCCCGCGTCGGATTTATACCCTTTTATTTTGGCAGACGAAGTATTCAGGCGCGTTTCTATTTCCTGAGCCTTCTCTGCAGAGTTCAAATAGGTGAAAGCTACGGAGGCTCCGTTTTTTACAAAGGTTTCTACTATAGAAAGCCCTATACCCCTGGTTCCTCCTGTTACTAAAACTACTTTTCCTTCCAACAACATATGATGCTTCTTTACCGCAAATAAAAGTGATACTGCTTACAAACTGAAAACGGAGCGTTAATAGTTGGGATTTTATCATTGTTATGCACCCATGTGTTTCCGTACAATAATTATTTCGCTAATCTTGAAACATGGAAATCAATAACACCGCATTTTCTCTTGAGTCGTTAAAACAGTTTTTGCAGCAGAAAACCAATATTTCTATAACAAACGAAGTGTTGGACAAAGTGCAAAAAAACAGGAGCTATCTGGAGCGTAAGATTGCGGAGCCAAACGCACGGTATTATGGCATCAATACAGGTTTCGGTGCGCTTTGCGATGTAGAGATAGAGCCACACCAACTGGAGGCACTGCAGGAAAACCTGGTAATGAGTCACGCCTGTGGCATGGGTGATGAGGTAAAGCAAGAAGTTGTAAGGCTGATGATGCTGTTGAAAATAAAAAATCTTAGCCTTGGTAGCTCTGGCGTTTCTACAGAAACACTTCAGCGATTGGTAGATCTGTACAATGCAGATATATTGCCGGTTATATGGGAGGTTGGTTCCCTTGGTGCAAGTGGTGACCTTGCTCCTTTGGCGCACTTATCTCTTCCGCTCATTGGAATGGGTTCGGTAAGGGTAAACGGAGAAAAGCGCACTTCTTCAGAAGCGCTGAAACAAGCTGGACTAAAGCCGCTTAAGCTAAAAGCCAAAGAAGGGTTGGCATTATTGAATGGAACCCAGTTCATGAGTGCCTGGGGCTGCTACTCACTGCTAGAGGCCGAACGTGTGGAAAAACTGGCAGACCTTACAGCGGCCATATCTGTAGATGCTTTCAATTGCCAGATAACGCCATATCATCCGGCAATACAAAGGGTGCGTAATCACCAGGGGCAAGTAGAATGCGCAGAAAACATTTTGCGCTTTTTGGACGGGAGCGAAATAGCTGTTCAGCCAAAAAACAATGTACAAGACCCGTATTCCTTCCGTTGTGTACCACAGGTTCATGGTGCGGTTAAAGGTGTTATAGACCAGGTGCGCGATGTGTTTGAGCGGGAAATAAATGCGGTAACTGACAATCCGTTAATTTTTGAGGAAGAAGACCTGATATTGAGCGGAGGTAATTTTCATGGGGAGCCATTAGCTTTGGCACTGGATTACCTGAGCATGGCTATGAGCGAGTTGGCGAGCATAAGCGAGCGCAGGACATTCCAGCTTATTTCGGGGAAAAGGGAATTGCCTAAATTTCTGGTTGCGGATAGCGGTTTGAATTCAGGTCTTATGATACCGCAGTATACCGCGGCATCTATAGTAAGTATGAATAAGCAGCTAGCGACTCCGGCAAGTGTGGATACCATAACTTCAAGCGACGGGCAGGAGGATCATGTTAGCATGGGTGCCAATGCAGCAGTAAAATGTTACAAAATCGTCTACAACATAGAAAAGGTGTTGGCGATAGAATTTATGACGGCCATGCAGGCTCTGGACTTCCGTACGCCATTGAAAAGCTCGCCGTTAATAGAGAAAATTAAAGCGGAATATCGTGAGATAGTGCCGTTTTTGGAAAAAGACAGGGTGTTATACGATGATATTCAGGTGACGCTCGACTTTATGCGTACCATAAAAGTGTAGTAAAAACAAAACGTTCACACATCAGCAAACAGAAACAAATGTGAAGCTATGCGTGTTTAAAATTTTCTTTGGTTTATTTCGTCTTTGAAGAACCTGTGATTCTTCTATTTTTGAAAACAACTTAATTTAAGCAAATATGAATTTCAACTTAGCCAACGACCCGGCAAAACCAGATGATATGATTGAGAAATTTGCCGGAGGAATGAAGTTTGATAACAAATTCCTGGAGCAAAGACGTGTTTTTTTATGGGGTGCTGTACACGATGAAAGTGCAGAAAGAATAGTAAACCGCTTGTTATTCCTGGAGGCAAATGATCCGGGCAAAGAAATATTCTTCTATATCAACTCTCCGGGTGGTGTAGTAACCAGCGGCATGGTGATATATGATACCATGAAGATGATTAGCTCTCCTGTTCATACTATATGCATGGGGCTTGCAGCATCTATGGGCTCTATCCTGCTTAGCGGTGGTGAAAAAGGAAAAAGAACTATCTGGCCAAATGGCCGTGTCATGATTCACCAGCCATCTTTGGGTGGTATGTATGGTCAGGCGACAGATATAGAGATTACTGCCAACGAAATACAGAAAACAAAAGAAAGCAGCGCGCGCCTTTTGGCTGCCAATTGTGGTAAATCTTTTGAAGATGTGATGACCAAATTCGATCGCGACTACTGGATGAATGCTCAGGAGGCTGTTAACTATGGTATAGTAGATGGCATAGCTTCTACTTTAAGCTAATTAAGAATGGTACCTGCAGATTATAATGTAGAGCTTGCGCGATTGCAAGGCGATATTGCTACCAGACTTGGCATAGCACAGGAAAACTGTGTGTTCAATTTTAAGCAGAAGAATGAAACCGTACGCCTGGATCTGGTAACAATAAATCCTAAGCATGAGCAGTCGTTCTTGTTCCATACCGAAACCGGTACGGATAAGGTAGATGCGCTTAAAAAAATGCTGGAATATATTGACGAGCATTATCAGCTGGAAAGCTCAATGACTATCCAATGGGTTAAGGTCGGCGAAAATAAATTGCACACATCTTATTTCCGTGCCAGGAATATGTACGATGCCTTGGATAAGTTCTATTATGAGCGCGACCAAAGCAACTACAAGATATTCAGTATCACGCTGAACCCGGTATCTTAAACAAAAGATTATCTAAAAACAAAGGCCTAACTGTTTCCAGTTAGGCCTTTGTTTTTTTTGAGATTGAAAAACTAAGCAACATGAAGCGTGCCTTGCTTTTTCATTTCTTCCAATATCACCTTAAACCAAAAAGAATATTGCTCCGGCTTGGCTTCTATATCTGCCAGCAAATCCTTTACGCTTAGCCATTTTACATCGTTTATCTCGTCACGGTTAAACTCAAAAGCCTCATCAAAAACACCTGTATATACAGCATCATACTCATGCTCTATTAGTCCTGAAATCTCATCGGTAGCTTTATAGATAAAATGAAATTCCTCTTTAAGCGCTGTGCGAAAACCAAGCTCCTCAAAAAGCCTGCGGTTGGCTGCATCAAAAAAAGATTCGCCTTGCCTTGGGTGGCTGCAGCAGGTATTGCTCCAGATACCCGGCCAGTGGTACTTAGCAAATGCGCGCTGTTGTATCAGCATTTCTCCTTTGCTATTATAGATAATGACACTAATAGCCTTGTGCAAAATTCCTTTTTCGTGCGCCTCTAATTTTGGCATCAGCCCTAGTTCATTGCACTGCTCGTCTACCAGTACCACCAGCTCCTCCTGTTGAATATCTTCCATGTTTGTTGTTCTGTCTGTGTTGCAAGTATAAGAGGGATTTTTGAAAGGCAATTCATTGCGGTTATATACTTAAATCACAACCTCAAAATTTTGTTAAACAAGGATAAATACTTCTGTGTTTTTTAGAAAACGAACTATCATTGTATCGCACACTTCTGGTGTGCCATAGTGGTTTTAGGGTTAGCCGTCACAGCTTATGTTGTGGCGGTTTTTTTATGCCCTTGTATAAGTTAAATAGCCTCAGCATAAACGGCATTTTCGATTTCCTTCAATCTTTCAGAAGCTTCCTTTACAGTTTTTATGCCTTCTATATTTAGTACCAGGTATTTTTCCGTTTCGCGAAGGTAAAGGCCCTGCTTGTGTTGGTTTACAAAACCTATAAGCTTTGAAAAAACAGGGGATGCATAGAATGTGCTGTTCTGGTTTTCTACAAAGTAGCAGCGCAGGTGCTTGCCCTTTAATATAATGCGCTCCATGCCCAGCTTGGTGGCAATCCATTTTAGCCTTACGGCATTGAATAATTCTCCTACCTGTTTTGGCAATGGGCCAAAGCGGTCGTTCAATTGCTCACGGAACTTTTCTAATGCCGCCTCGTCTTTAATTTCATTCAGGTCTTTGTATAGCAGCATCCGTTCGCTGGTACTTTTTACATATTCGTCCGGTATCAGCATTTCCAGGTCGGTTTCTATAGCGCAGTCGGTAGTATATTCATGTGTGCGCTCCAGCTCCTCGGCATACAGGTCTTTAAAATCACTTTCTTTTAGCTCCCGCACCGCTTCATCAAGTATTTTTTGGTAAACATCGTAGCCTATCTCAGCGATAAAGCCGCTCTGCTCTCCACCCAGTAGATTGCCTGCACCACGTATATCCATGTCGCGCATCGCAATATTGAATCCGCTTCCAAGCTCAGCAAATTCCTCTATGGTTTTCAGGCGCTGGCGCGCCTCATTGGTAAGTGTGCTTAGCGGAGGAGCAAAAAGATAACAGAACGCCTGCTTGTTGCTACGGCCTACGCGACCCCTTAGCTGGTGCAGGTCGCTCAACCCGAAATTTTGTGCATTGTTGATGATGATGGTATTGGCATTAGTAATGTCTATACCGCTTTCTATAATGTTGGTGCACAAAAGCACATCAAATTCCCGGTTAATAAATTTCAGGATAACGTCTTCCAGGTGGCTTCCCTCCATTTGCCCATGCGCTATACCTATATCTACATTGGGCACTATCTTCTCAAGCATGGCTTTAACCTCAACGATATCTTTCACTCTATTATGTACAAAGAATACCTGTCCGCCACGATACACTTCATGTTCTATTGCCTCTTTAATTAATTCAGGATCCAGTGGATGAACCTCTGTAGTTACTGGTATCCTGTTTGGCGGTGGAGTATTGATAATGCTCAAATCACGTGCGCCCATCAATGAGAAGCTAAGAGTGCGCGGAATAGGTGTAGCTGTTAATGTTAGTGAGTCGATATTGGCTTTCAATTCTTTCAGTGTCTCTTTAACCCCTACACCAAACTTCTGCTCTTCATCTATTACCATTAACCCCAAGTCTTTGAACTTTACAGATTTGCCCACCAATCCATGGGTGCCTACTATAATCTGGATTTTGCCTTCTGCCAGTTTTTGTAATGTTTCTTTTTTCTCCTTGGCAGATTTGAATCTGTTGAGGTAATCAATGTCAATAGGAAAATCTGAAAGTCGCTCTTTGAAACTCTTGTAATGTTGTAATGCAAGAATCGTAGTAGGTACCAGTACCGCTACCTGCTTTCCATCGCATGCTGCCTTAAAAGCCGCCCTTATAGCTACTTCAGTTTTGCCAAAGCCAACGTCTCCACACACAAGCCTGTCCATCGGTGCCAGTGCTTCCATGTCGCGTTTCACATCCTCTACTGCCTTGGCCTGGTCAGGAGTGTCTTCATACATGAAAGATGCCTCCAGTTCCGTTTGCAGGTAAGAGTCGGGAGAAAATTTGAAACCCTTGCTTGCCCTGCGCTTGGCGTATAGCTGTATTAGGTCAAAGGCTATTTCCTTTATTTTTTTCTTGGTCTTTTTCTTCAGGTTTTCCCAGGTATCTGTGCCAAGCTTATTAACCCTTGGTTGCTGCCCTTCTTTGCCTACGTACTTCGATATTTTGTGCAGCGACTGTATGCCCACATAGAGAATATCGTTACCTGCATATATCAACCGCACGGACTCCTGTATCTGACCTGCTACTTCTATTTTCTCTAATCCTGAATACACACCTACGCCATGGTCTATGTGGCTCACATAGTCGCCGGGTTTTAGTTCGCGCAGCGTCTTCATCAGCATGGCCTTATCGCGGCTGAAGCCCTGGCGAAGGTTATACTTATGGTAGCGGTTAAATATCTGGTGGTCGGTATAGCAGCAGAGCTTTAGTTCCTCATCAATAAAACCTATGTGAATGCCCACCGGTACAGGAGCAAATTTTACTTCCGCCTTCAGGTCTTCAAAAATTGCGTAGAAACGCTCTATTTGTTTAGCGTTCTCTGCAAAAATTAAGTTAGTAAAACCCTTTCCTTCATTTGCTTTCAGGTCCTGGATAAGCAGCTGGAAGTTCTTGTTGAAGCTTGGCTGAGGCTTAGCCTGATAGGTTATAATTTCTTCTGCACGGAAGAAAGACGACTTGCCAAATTCTATTACGCGGAAATTTTTGATGCCACGGAGGAAATCTGCGGACGAGAGAAACACCTCTCCGGGCTCACCTTCTTTTAATGGGTGATTGGTGATGATGTTTTTCATTCCCGTGTCCTTCAGCTTTTGTGCTTTGGTCATCAAGGCGTCCAATACATCTACTATCATATTGGCATCCTTTACCCATATTATAGTATTGGAGGGGAATACTTCAAGTAGGGAGGCTTTCTTCTCGTTGGTAAAGTGCGTTTGAATGTTCGGCACAATAGAAACACTTGCTATTTTCTTTATGCTCAGTTGAGACTGTGGGTCAAATGTCCTTATACTCTCAATGGTTTTTCCAAAAAGCTCAACGCGGTATGGGTACTCGTTGCCATAGCTGAAGATGTCTATGATACCACCGCGTATACTAAACTGCCCGGGTTCATAAACAAAATCTACGCGCTCAAACTCAAAACCCACAAGCAGCTCTATGGCAAAGTCAACATCGAACTTTTCTTCTGTTTTCAGGAATAGGGTTTGCTGTAGCAGCTCTTCAGCTTTTACTACTTTTTCGAATAGGGCTTCGGGATAAGTAACTGCAATTTCTGCGCGCGAATTAGTGTTGGCAAGGCGGTTCACAGTTTCGGTACGCAGCAACACATTGTTGTTGTTTATCTCGTCAAGTTGCTGCGGGCGCTTAAACGAATCAGGGAAAAAGAAAACATCCTTTTTCTGAAGCAGGGCCTCAAGATTATTATGGAAATAGGCAGCTTCCTCCTTTTCTGATAACACAAAGAAGTGATTGAAGTTGCTTTGCTTAAAAACAGCACTTGCCACAAAGGCATCCTGGGAGCCTATCAGGCCCTTCAGGTGGATATCTCCCACCGATGTGTTTTCTAAGATAGAAGCGATCCGCTTGGTTTGGGCGGAGTTTATATAGGCATCAAGAATTTCCTGCAGGTTCATATTTCAATAAATAGATAAGCCCCGACAGCATCGCCATCGGGGGGTGTTTAATTTTTTTTACAATGTTTGTTTGCTGGGGTTTTAGACCCGGCAAACTTTATTTTTTGGCAATGTCGGCAATAAAAAAGTCGACAGGCTTTCTCAATAATTTTCCGAATAACACATATTGCCCTACAGCAAAATCTGTATTATCATTTAATCCCACCCAAAGACGATCCACATCTATCGGTACTTCATTTCCCTTTTCATCAAACTCTCTTTTGCTTCTTTTGTTCGCTTCCTGATAGTACAAATTTGCTGTTTGTGTAGATTTGTCTTGGTTCGTTATTTTGATGTTGGCAAAAGGCGATTGTTTCAATATGGAGTCTTTTTTTGCCGAGCTATTGGCAAAGGTTTCTACAGTTATAGCATTCAAATAGCTGGTAAAAACCTTAAGGAAGGCTTGTTTCGGTTGTGGCTGTGGTATCTTATTGTCGTATGTGTAAAATGTAAGCGAGTCAGCAGCATTTTTTGCAATAGTGAAAGATTCTGTAGGCTTATCAGTATAGCTGATAGTAACAGACTTAATTTTTGCCGGATCAGTATTGAACACAGCTCTGCTGCGCCACACCTCTTGATTAGTGGCATAGCGGGAAGTAACATAACCTTGTAGCCCCGGAATATAAATGATGTATGGTCTACTGGCTGGCTTACCATTAATTTCCTGTATCATATAGGTACCCGCATTATCCAGGGTCGGCCCACCCACAAAATATACGCGTTCCGGCTTGTCTTTCCCTGTATATATTTCTACGCGAATGTTTTTCTGGAGCATTTCTTTCATCACATTATCATGAGCACGTTTTGGCACAGGTGATAAGGCTTCAATCCTTTTTATAGCATCTATTAGTTGGTCTATCAACTCCTGGCGTGTTGTATATTTATTGTTTACGACCCAGCCAGCCTCTGTCTTAGTTAAGGTGCTTTGTTCTTTGTCCTCCCTTGTTAATACTATTTTGGTAATAGAGGCTATGTCTTCTACCTTGAAGGTTGCTTCTTTTCTGGCTTTTGCCTCATCGCTGTTTTGTGTCCACCACCATGCACCCGCGCCAACTGCGCCCAGTACTATAACCCCTATTATGATCCAAACTTTCATGATTATATGTTGCTATCCAGTTTTTTAATCAACGTCATATCCTTGCCATTATAGCCGAATATTACGCCATGTTCTATCTTCCTTTGCTTCAGAAAGGCCAATGCCTCCTCGTTGCTCTGCACAAATTTTACGTTGCGTTTGGCATACCAGATAACCTGCGGCTCCGGCGCCACGCCCTGCACAAACAGCACTTCCTGTTTGGTAGAATTATCTGTAAGCACTTTTGCGGCATTTTGCTCTGCTGCATACAGCGCACCGCTAAACGATGTGTTGCCCGGGCGGTTGGTAACATAAAACTGCACTATGCATATTGCTATGAAAGCAAACACCATGGAGTTGATTTGCGCAATGCTGAAGACCCCGCTCTTTTTGATTTTATCGTACAATATGCCCAGCAATACGCTGAATAAAAGCGAAGCGTACAATACGGTAAAGTCCTGTTCGGAATAGTTGAGGAAAAAGAAATGCAGCAACAGCACCGGCAGCACCGATAGCCATATAAAGCGGTAGCCATTTTCCGAGAAAACAATTTTAAGCTTGGCGCGTGTTAGTGCCAGCCATACAAAACCACCCAGTAGCAGGTACACCGGCAGGTAGTTAACTATGTAATTGTAAATGATATGCTTGGCCAGTATAACATAAGAAAACAGGAAGTGGAATAATCCCTGCTGTGTATCGGTAACGCTGCCGCGCAGCAGATAGCGGTTTACTATTTCGCTCAGGTAGGCTTCCATGCCGTTTATCTGGGTGTACTGATAGGTAATGACCCTAAGCGAAAGCAACGCTACAATAATGGTGCTCAGGATAAGTGTGCGGAAACCTTTGTTCTGGCGCACGTGGATAAGGCTGTAAACCAACACCCCAATGGCAAAGAACACGCCCAGCCACGAAGTATATATCATAAGGAACAGCAGCAGCACATAAAAGAAAATGTACTTGGGCGAAGAGAATTTTTGGCGGATGACCATTTTGAGCACGGCATAGGTGCCCATAATAAACAGGCAGTGCACGGCCATGTCGCTCATGTATATGTTGCCCTGGAACCACAGCGTGGCCGGCGAAAAAATATACACCGTAAATGCTACAATAGAGGCCAGGTGCGGATAGCTACGCGCCCTGTTGAAGCTTAGCAGGCACACCGTAAAATAAACGAACAGCCCGCTGATAAAATGCAGGAAGAAGTTGAGCACCTGCAGCGGCAGCACATCTGGTTTTATATGCAGCAGCTTGAAAACAAAATACGGAAAGTAATAGGCAAACGGCGGGTGCGACACATAGTAATAGTTGCCCCTGGCATCTACCATTTTGCCGGAGGCATTGGCGTGGTTGTTGATGAATTTGTCGGCCTCGTTGTTATAGGTCATTACCGGGTTGAAGCCATAGGTGCTTATGCCGTTCTGGTCCCATATCTCCAGTATGCGCAGCGATACAGCCGTGCAGAACTCGTGGTGCTTGGAAAGTGGTCGGTTGAGTTGGGGCAATCGTACTATAACCGATATTAAAAAAATACCGAGCAGGACAGGTAATGTACGAGTAATAAAAACCATGATTGTATGCTGTGCAAATGTGCCGATTTATTTTGGTTGAAGCATCGCTATTTTGTCATATTTAAGAGTCTTTATCCAACGGAATTTGTTACTTACACCAAAATTGACCGCTTATGCCAGCAAATTTTGTAACCATCTACACTTTTAACTATCCGCACCAGGCTATGGTGATAACAGGCCGGCTGGATGCAGAGGGAATTCCCTATCGCCTGATAGATGCCCTTACCATACAGTCGGATCCGCTGCTGTCCAATGCCATTGGCGGTGTTAAACTAACTGTGCAGGAAGACTATCTGGATGCTGCAAAAGAAATATTGCTGGACTCTGGATTGCCAAAGCAGGAGTACGAAGTGCCGTTCAGTGGTTTCAAAAAATGGTCGGACAATATACCAGGGCTTAAATCAATAAAAACAACTGAGTTCCGTTTGCTGGCAGTGTCCGGCGCTGTGGTATGCGCCTTGCTGGTAGTGCTTTATTTTTTTCTGGAAGCTTAGGCGAAGTAAACCGCCCCATTCACCGTATCGCGGTTGGCACCTGTCACCGAGGCCAGTACATTTGGCTGGTTACGCAGGCGCAATACACCAATAAACGCCATTGCTATAGCTTCCTTAAATGCAATTATATCGGGCGAAGGAATTACCATTTGCAGATTGCCGAGTTCCTGTAACCGGCCTATCAAAAATGTATTGAAAGCGCCACCGCCCGTAACCAATACGCTGCTGCCTGCCAGCGAAATGCCTGCGTGGGTTTCTACTGCTTTTATATGCCGGTGAAATTGCAGGGCAATAAATTCTGTTACCGTGCGCAGTTTGTTGTTTACCGGCGCATCCGATTCATTCAAAATGGCAAAGTACGTTTCCTGCACAAAGGTATTGTCCAGCGATTTAGGGAAAGGCGCCTCGTGGAAAGCTACAGCATTCAGGTTTTTCAGCAGCGCATCATTTATGTTGCCCTTTGCCGCCTCTGCGCCGCCATTGTCATATTCCAGGCCAAGTTGTGCTGCCAGGTAATTCAGTAGCTGGTTTGCCCCGCAAAAATCGAAAGCCAGCAACTGGTTATCTATCCTTACGCTCAGGTTGGCTATGCCGCCCAGGTTCAGGCATATGGCGTGTTGGTGAAACAGCAGCTTATCTGCTATAGGCACAATGGGTGCGCCATTGCCGCCGTGTGCAATATCTGCACTGCGCAAATCGTTTACCACCGTTATGCCACAGGTCGCCGCTATGGCAGCACCTGCGCCCAGCTGCGTGGTAAATCCTTTTTCGGGATGGTGGAATACGGTGTGGCCATGCGAAGCCACCAGGTCTATATTGCGCAGTTCTTTGTCCATAACAAAATCCATAACGGCATTACCAAAAAACAGCCCAAGGTCTGTATCTGCCTTTGCCAGTTCTTTGGCATTCAACAAGGGCAACCCTTTCAGCATTTGCTGAAAATCTGCCGGGTATGTTTTGCAAAGACTATCTAACAGTTTAAACGACCACTGGCCATCATTTTCCACGAAGCTGCAACAGGCAATGTCCAGCCCATCCAGGGAGCTGCCGCTCATAAGGCCTATAGCGTGGTAGGTATTTGCTGCCATTGTAGCTGTGTATTACAATTTTATTGTGTGGCAATATTCCTGAAATACTGCTCGGTAAGCTGCTTGTAGTAGGGTTTCAACGCAGGCGGCACAGTGCGGTAAAAATCTGCCTGTTGTTGTTGCTGCTTCAGGTACTCTGCCAGCGAAGGCGGCATTTTCCTGTCTGTTTCTCTGCCCGTATTGCTTTCCCTTTCTTTCTTTTCGTCGCGTTGGCGCTGTGCATTTTCAGCCTCCAACAAACGGGTGAATATTTCCTGCTGGCGTTTCAGCATCTCATTGGTCAGCTGTTTATTCACCAGTTGTGTTTCTGTCTGGTTCATTTTCTGTATTACCTCTCCCAGATTGCCCAGGCTTTGCTTGCCATCTTTGTTCTCTTCCTGGTTCAGTTTTTCCAATGCTTTGCGTATCTCTGCCTGTTTACCTGCCAGCTCAGAGAATTGCTTGCTCAATTCTTTTTGGTAGCCTTTGTCACCGGCTTTTTGTGCGCCATCCCTTTTCATCATTTCGCTTAGTTGCGAAATCCTGTCACCCAATTGTTTTTGCATCTGCCCAAGATTTGGTTTGCCCGCCCCTGGCTTTTTGCAAGTGGCGCTCGGTTTACCATCCTTGGGCTTAGAGTCATCGCTTTTAGCCTGCATCATTTCCTGTTGCATGTTTTGCAGTGCTTCACTAAGCATCAAAGCCAGATTATTATATCCGGTCATTACTGATTGCTGGTCGCTAAGTGCCTTTCCGATATTCCGCTCTTCCATAGACGCCTTAGATTTAGACAGGTATTTGTTTACCTCATTTATCTCCTTTGTTATAAATGATTCTATTTTCTCCTGACGACGGGCAAGGGCATAAAGGCTATCCTCTACCATTTTGCTATTCTCGGTAATCTTTTGCTGCTCCTTCATCAGGTCTACATACCTTGGGTTGTTGTAGTTGGTGGCCTTAATGTCGTCCATCAGCTTTTCTTCGCTAAAACTCAGGCTCACTATGTTTTCCAGCAACTGGCGCAGTGCCTGCATATCTTCTGCCTGCTGGTCTTCTTCCATTTTTTGCTTCATGCCCTTCATTTTCTGTCCGGCATTTTTCATGTTGTTGGCAGCGCTTTTCTGGTTTTTACTTGCCGACTGGTTGTCCTGCTTTTTAAGGTCATCGCCTGCATCTTCCATTTGCTGTTCAGCAGTTTCCAGTTGTTTTTCAACCTCTTTAAAATCCTGCTCGCTCTTGGTCTCCTCGTTCATTTTCTTCAGGTCGTTCACATCTTTCTTCGCGTCCTGCAAATCCTTTTTCAATTGCTCCTGCTTTTCGGCCAGCTGCTTGTTGTCCTGTTGTTTGTTTTGCTCAGCTTGTTTGGCCAGCTCTTCCTGTTTTTTGGCCAGTTCCTCCAGTTTATTGGCGGTTTCTTCCATTTTTTGGTTGAACTCCAGTTTTTTGAACAGCTCCAGCATACGGTCCAGCTCTTTTTCCAGCTTCTCGTTGTTCATCTGCATGTCGTCCATCTTCTCAACTGCATCTTTCTTGTTGTTGAGCTCCTCCAGCATTTTCTCCAGCTTTTCGTACAGCTTTTTTATCTCATCGTTCATTACCTTATCAAAAAGGTCCTGCAACTTTTCCTGTTTCTGTTTTACCTGCTCGCTTACTTCCTTTACGTCATTTTGTTTTTCAAAATTCTGGTCCAGCTTGTCTTTTATGCTTTTCAGCTCTTCCTGTAGTTGCTTTTGTTTGTCAACCGCATCGTTCATCTGCTTTTTATCTTCCCAGTTCAGGTTCTTTTTGTCCAGTAGCTTATCCTTTATGTCGCGCAGTTCGTTTTTCAGGTTCTTGGCATCCTTCATAGCATCTTTCATGCTTTCTTTCAGCTCTTTGCTATCTGCGGCCAATTGCTTTTCCAGTTCTTTCTGGCTTGGCATTTCGAACAGCATAGTGTTGCTGCGCGTGCTTTTGCTGCCATGCACTCCATCGTTGTCCCATACTTCGAAATAGTAGGTCATTTTATCGCCCGGTTTTATTCCCAGGTCTTTAAAGTTCCAGTAGTAGTTGAATTTAGATATCAACTGTGAGGTAGTGATCCTCACATCTACTTTCTCTTTCACATTGGGCTGGCCCGAAGAGTCGGCGCGCTCTATGCTGTAGTTGAAAGACAGGCTGCGCAAACCGTAGTCGTCGCTCACCTCGCCCAGGTAGTAAAAGTAATTACTGTTCAGGCTGTCGCGCTGCTCCTGCAACGAAATGGTAGGGTACAAATCCGGAATTACATTCAGTGTATAGCTTACAGAGTCTGCCTTTACCACATTGCTGTTAGATACAAACACGGTATAAGGCGAGCTTTGCATCAATGTTTTGCTAAAGGTAAATTCCTGCTCGCCGTTGCGTTTGGTAATGTAGGTAGAGTCGCCCAGTTTAATGCGTATCTCTTCGGTATTGTTGGCAGTAAATTTCCATTGCAGCTTGCTGCCTGCTGGCACAGAAAGGTCACCGGCATTTTTCAATACTTCGTTTTGTCTGCCGGTATATGCCGGGTAGTTGCAAACCACCTCGAACGATTGCACCACAGGCTTTGCCACCACTTCTATCATGTAGGGCTTGGAATAGTAGCCATTCGCCAAAAAGCGGAAGCTTGTATTCTGCTGTATGTTGTTCAACTCGTAAGAGAAGGCATCTGCCCCGTCTTTCCTTAGCTTGTAGGTGTTCTTGCCTATTTCAAC
>DLGO01000014.1 GCA_002482725.1 Bacteroidetes bacterium UBA7692
CTTGCCTATTTCAACAAAAACCTCGGCTGGTAATACATTGCCTTTTATGTTCAGGCTTATAGGAAAATTGTCGAACTGTAATGCTTTCAGCGATTTGTTCTGCAACAAAAACTGAAAGGGCGCTTCTTTTTCGTAGTAAGTATCGTTGTGGTACAAGCGCTTGCTGCCTTCGCGGATAATGTTGGGAGCGCCGATTATGATGAATAAAAGCAGTAGTAGCGGAGGCGCTACAAACTTGGTGTATTTGCGGTTTTGGTTCAGGTCTATCGCCAGCGAAAAGTTGATGGGCCTAAGATCGGCTACTTTCTGGTTAATGCTGGCTTCTATCAGCTCGTACTGGCTTTGCTCTGCCTGCTTGTTCAGTTGCAGTATGTTCAGCAGCTTGTCCTTAACATCGCTGAAATGGGTGCCGATAATGGCGGCTGCCTGCTCGTGCGAAATCCTTTTGCCCAGGCTGTAATATTTGAGCAAAGGAACAACTACAAAGCGCCCTACAAATGCAATGGATGAAAGGACAAAGCCAAAGAAAAGGGCCTTGCGCCACATAGGTGGCAGGTACAGGTAATATTCCAGCAGGTTAATAGCAGTAAACAACGCCAGCAAATACGCTGCGCTGAACATGCCGCCCCTGATAAGCTCGTTGGTATAAAACTTGCGCGTAAATCCGTCGAGCCTGTCGAGCAGTGCGTCGTATTGGGCACTCTTCATAGGTTGCTAAGATACGATAGCGAAAGGTTTAATGTTTACCGCTTCACTAACTTTTTAAAAAGTTATCATAATTATTGGACACCCGAACCAGTCACAGCCTTATTTTTTCAGCTTATCCTTAAATACCTTTTCAAATTTTTCGATTTTGGGCACTATAACAAAACTGCAGTAAGAGTTGCTGTTTTTGTTCTGGTTGTAATAGTCCTGATGGTAATCCTCTGCTATGTAGAATTTTTCCAGCGGCGAAACTTCGGTCGTAATTTTTGAATTGAAAGCGCCTGCGGCATCCAGTTCTTTTATCACGCTTTCTGCTGTGGCCTTTTGCTCGGGGCTATTATAAAATATCACCGAGCGGTATTGCGTACCCTCATCTGCACCCTGGCGGTTCAGTGCTGTAGGGTCGTGCGTTTTCATAAATACTTCCAGTATTTCGGTAAAAGAGATTTTAGTAGTGTCGAATACGATTTGTATTACCTCTGCATGCCCGGTAAGTCCAGAGCAAACCTCTTTATAGGTTGGGTTTTTGATTTTGCCACCGCTGTAGCCGCTGGCAACGTTCACCACGCCATTCAGGCGCTGGTATATAGCTTCGGTACACCAAAAACAGCCGCCGCCAATGGTAGCTGTGTCTAAAGTTCCGGGAAGGGTAGTTTCCATTTTTGTTCCTGTCTTTTTTTCTTTTTTGGTAGAAGTGCCCTGGGCGCAACTCTGGCACAAGGTAAGTACGGTGAAGGAAAATATTGCTATGTATTTCATCATACTCTAAGATAACGATTGAAATGCAGCGGTAGATTTTAAAATTGGTGCTTTTAGCTTTTGTTAGCTATATATCCTGCTTATAGCCCAAGGATTTTAGCATCCAACAAAAATACTGTTTTCGCCTTGATGCTTACGTTTTGGGTAAGCACCTCGTCGGTGGTTACATTTGCGCGGAAAGTGATCTTGTCTTTTTTGATATAGTTCAGCAGCTCGGTATCGGTAACATCCAGCTGCAGCTCGCTGCCTACAGAGTTTGGTATGTTTTGCTTCACGGCAATCAATACTTCCGGCATACCATCGGCACCCAGGTAAATTTCAGCATCTTTCAGGAAGCTGAATGTTTTGCCCGAAGGGGAAGTAACCAAAAGCGTAATAGATTTTATTTTTACGCTCTCCAGCTTATCTATTCTGGAGTCATTGGCCTCTACTGTTTCTTTGATGTTGGTATTCATATCCGGCGAAAGCACAGATATAGGAATGTTTATAAGGGAATTGGCTGGTATTACCAGATCCACATCATACTTAGCTTCGAAAACAGTTAGCTGTTTCAATTTTTTGCAGCTTCCCAAGGCAAGCACCGCAAGCATTATTACAAATACGTTTTTCATAATTGTTAAACGCACTATTTTGGTGCCTGCACAAATTGGGCAATTATTTACTCACAATCAGGCTTTGCCCTATGCTTATGCTGTTGTCGGTCATGTTGTTCCACGCCTTTATTTCTTCTACCGAAACATTGAATTTGCGCGACAAACTGTATAGGGTATCCTTTGGCTGGATGACATAAGTTGAAACTCCTGTAGACACCTTAACTGTGGGCGCCGCAGTTGTTTTGGCAGCCTGTACAGGAACCACTGCTGCGGGTTGTTTGGCCACCACTACCGGCTGTTCTACCTGAACTTTTGATGTGATGGGAATATATATTTTATCGTCTTGCTTTACCACCATAGCCTCTGTGGTTTTGTCTACCGTGCCGTTTGCAGCAGCGGTGTTTACCAATGCAGGTGCAGGTTTTACAGGGTTTGGAAGTATCACCGTTTTTGGTGCCTGCTGTTTTATGAACTCGGCATACGACACG
>DLGO01000146.1 GCA_002482725.1 Bacteroidetes bacterium UBA7692
AGAGCGCGTTTTGGAAAATGCACGTTTGGAATGGAGGCCGAAAACATACAGTGCATATAAAACTGTTGTAGTAGATTTTCAAAAATACCTGGGCAGAATCAAAGCAGAATTTGCAACAGAAAAATTTGTAGAAGATTTCATTTGGAATGAAAGAAAGAAAGGCAATACACCTGGTACACTATATCGCAAAAGAAATGCGTTACTTATCTTATACAACAGGGCGATAAAGCTGGAATACTGCAAACACAATCCGGTTAAAAAAACAAAGGCAGTTAAACGAGCACCAATATCCCTCGCACCATTTAATTCAGACCAGACGGCCAAATTAAAAAAGAGTTTGAGTGGTAAACCTATATGGCTCGGGGTGGAATTGTTGTATTACTGTTTCATCAGGCCCAAAGAGCAGCAGCTGCTAAGAATCGGGCATGTTAATCTGGAACTACGAAATATTTATATACCCAGTACCATTTCAAAAAACAAAAAGACACAACCGGTAGCTATTCCAGACGGATTGCTAAAGAGCATTGAAAGGCTGAAAGGTTTTCCTAACTGGTATTATGTATTCAGTAAGGATAGGGATGGATTACCAGGTCCAACACCAGTGGGTAATAACTGGTTTTATAACCAGCATAAAAAAGCAATGATTGAAAGTGGCATTTATGGCAATTACAGCCTTTATAGCTGGAAGCATACCGGTGCTGTGCAATGTGTTAAGAACGGAATACATATGAAGGATCTGCAAATGCAACTCAGGCATCACAGCCTCGACCAGGTAAATGAATACCTGCGAAGCTTGGGTGTAGACATGAGCGAAGACCTGAAACACAAATTCCCCGCAATCTAACGTCAACAAACAATCCTCATATGCTTTTTAAAGTCGAAGACCTGGATCCAGTGGATCCGGGCAACATTGTAACAACGCACGAGGCGAAATGCCTCAAGTACATCAGCGAGATGGTCGATAAGGACCTTTCAGCTGCTATTCCTGAACTCGTGGATGGATGGACCTACCATTATGATGTGAACCATCGGTGGAGCATCCACGATATCGTTATCCATTGCATTAAATTAATAGGGCCCTGCAAAGTTTACCTGAGTATGTATGCTATTAAAAATTACCAGGCGGGACTATTAACGGCCATGCATTCTACCGGAGCAATAACAGAGCTGCATGCACTACTGGATTACAGGGTACCAACCCATGATGCAGATGCGGCTACCCTGATGGAAAGCAACTGCTCCAGTATCGGCTACGTCCGGACACATTCTAAGTTGGTGGTACTCCAGAATGAAAATTTCGGAGTAACACTCGTAGGCAGCGCCAACCTGACCACCAATACTAGACTTGATGTAGGTGTTATCACTGTTAGCCAGGAAGTAGCAGCTGCACGTATTAAATGGATTACAAACTTTATAACTGAAAACAATGGAACTAACTAAAGAACAATTGGACATGATTACGAAACTTGGTGAAGCTGCAGCAACATTTAGAGCTGTGGCCAGGGTTATCGAATTGCCTTATATGGAATTCAAGGATGAGATGCTGGATGAAAATTCACCCGCTTACAAGGCTTACTATGCAGGGTTTGATAAGCTTGATACCAAAACTACAATGAGCGCAACCAAAGCTATGGAAAGAGGCTCAATACCGGCCTTGGGAGTGGTGGTTAAGAAAATAGAAACTACCAAAAGGGAAAATCAATAGGTTTCTCCAAGCGGTTTTTTGCTACTTTTTGTCCGCATACAAAAAGTAGCCGGGACGCACGAAGCCGCCCAGTCACTATATAGTCGACCTGGGCGGCTTGCCGTCTTGTTTCAAGTATGTTTTTTCCTTTTAGGTGTGGAACTGCTTCAAATAGGCGTCAAAATACAAACCCACCATAGCGCGCATTATATATTAATTGGCCAGTTGCAGTACATACTCAAATAGCCTTGCATCAATTTCCTGTTGTTTCTGAAATGACTTCTGCAGTTTGTTATGCAGCACATTATTAAAGGCATTGTACCCTATCCAAAAGTTAGGGGCAACCTTTAAAATTCTGCTTTCCCGCTGTATAACATCTAACACCAAACGAGCATTTGCAGATGGGTTATTATTCTTTTCGCTCATTTCATATTTGAACAGTTTAAGTGTATCAGCGGTTAGCTTTACAAAACCGTTAAGGTCTTTTATTGGTGTTTCTGCTAATACTTCAAACTTCTTTTGCAAGGTGTAATACTCGTTATCTAAGAATTTGCGAATCAATCCTTCTATCTCTGGCATAATGATAGAAGTAATATTTCCCGTATGCTTAACGCTGAAACCGATTTGCGAGGTGGAAATGTGCAGCCCGTTTTGGCATACTTCGCGGAAGTAACCAAATGAGCCCGAAGTCCTACAGCTTCCATCGTATGAATTTACAAAGGTCAGCATCGGTTTTATACCATCTAAGCCATTATTAACCTGTACATGATATGACGGGTCGTTCAATATGTAATCAGCGCTAAAACTGCGGTTCTCGCGGTTTATGGTTCGTTTGACAAATGCCATTCCTGCATCTTCCATTGCCATTTCTGCGGTTTCAAAAAACAGGTCATTTGTCAAGTGTCCATACTTTTCCGACACAATATTTACAATTTCGTTTTCACTTATTATGGCACGTGTAAGCCCATTTCGCGCTGGAATACCTGTAAGATCCTGCAAAAACTTAACCTTACTTTCAACAAATAGATTGTCAGCCCGCAAAGGGCGGTTTAAAAATATACTCATTTCAAAAAAATTGGATGGATGAAAAATGAGGGCAGCGGCTGCCGCCCTCCTATTTGTTACACAGTTACGCTATTACAGTTTTACAATCTGCTTTTCGAGGTCGTAAATCTCGGTTTCTAGGCTTTTCATGGTTAGTTCAATAACCATCTTTATCACCTCTGGACGATTACTTGTAAATCTCCTACCTGTTGAATCTTGCAAGGTTACAGATGTTGTACTTCCATCACTACCATAGTTGAAAGCTTTAACCGATTGGAGGTATTTAATACTCCGTTCGTGTTTTTCGGAAAGTTCCTGTATTGCTTCCGCTCTTTCAATCTGACTTGAAACGGTAGGCTCTGGTAATGGAGCGGGCGCAGCTTCTCCAATTATTGGGGTTGGCTGATTGTCCGCATTGTTTGGAATTTCCGTTGGCGCAGGGGTGGCTTTCGGCTCTTTGTCCTCTTCGGGATTGTCTGTAGATGGTTTCCCGATTGGTAAAGCTTTGAGCGCAGGCTCAAAAGTGCTTTTGAATGCAGATTTAGAAATACTGCTGTCGTTTGGTTTTTGTGAACCTTTTTTCATGTTGTTGTTGCGTACCGTTATAGACTTTCGCCCGTCTTTTTGTTGTTAATTCCCTTGTTACTAAGGTACCATAAAGATAAGCAAATCAGCACTTTATACCAAATATTCACCGCCCTTTTTTCATATTTAAAGTGTTAAAAATCATGCGATTAGCTCAATATTTGGTGGCTTTTAAAAGCCTGTGGAAGGGAAACCCAACGCGTTGCCTGTCGAAAAACGCGAACTTTCGCGCCGTTTTTAACATATATGAGGGAGGGAAATTTGATGCCTTATGAACCTGCTTGAAAAGCATGCCTATAGATGTATTTGAATCAGTTAGTGATAGGAGCAAGTACCGTGTACTGCGCATAGCACGGGCCGAAGTGCAACTGCATCATAGATTACACAAGAATGAAATACTTTATTACATTTAATAAATTCATCAAATAAATTCCAGGTATGGAAAGCACCAGCGAACTCAGAAACTATAATAAGGACTTAGATGTAATACACACTATGATCAGAATTTGTGATACATCGGTTGAAATTATCAATACAATTAGAAATCAATATGGATTACTTGGAATTAATGAAAGGTTTTTCAATTATACTCAGGTAATAAATTATAGAATAGTAGTAATTGAATTGAACAAGTTGTTTGCAAGTAATCCCAACAATGATCATTATCAGCTACTCAAATGGGTTAACAATCTAAGAGTTGGAAATTATTCCGACATAGAAAAATTACCACGTGAAATGGCCGGATCAATTAAAAAAGAAATTCAAGAGCATAACCCCAGTATCAAAATCGTAAATGATCTAAGGAATAAAGTATTTGCTCATACTGATCTAAATGCAAAAGCAGTTCAATCATTAGATATGTCAGAAATAAGCAAACTGGTAACATTGTCATTAAAGATATATAATGAAATAGATCAGTTTTATTTCAAAACAACAACGATTTTGAATGGCCCTACGCAGGAAGGGGAACAATTAGCCTTTCTTATTGAACTCAATGAGAAACGAGATCATATTTTTAGAGCGGTAGAATATATGAATGAGCATTATGAAGAAAGCATGTTAATCACCTCGTTAACAAAAAATCCAATACCTAATATTCCATAACAAAAAAGCCACTCATTGCTGAGTGGCCTAAAATAGTTTAACACAATTCATTAAATCTCACAAATTAAATCATCCGAGTACTTTTTTTGAAACTCCTCAAAATTCCAATAAAATCTTAATTCATCTTCCATTCCTATAAATCTAATAGCAATAATATGTTCAGGTTCTTTATCGGCATCAAAACTTGCTCTAGCTCTCTCTAACATATCTGGCACATTGGTAACATCTCGGATTGAGGTTATATGATTAATGTTATAGTATGATTCATTACCTATGGTAGTTTTTAGCTTAATAAACTTATTCATTATTGTTAATTATCTAACAAACATACACATTAATCAATAACCTCATAACCTATAACTGTAACCAACTCCCTTATGGGTTGGTTATAGTTCTTCTTAGCTATGTAATACTTACGGCCACGTATAATGATGTAGTTATACTGTGCTACCAGGCTAAGGTCTGTATTATCCCAATCGAAGTAGAGTTCCACCTTGGCCACTGAGCTGAGCGCCTGCAGTAGTGATTTCCAGAACTCATCAGTAAGCGAATCAGTCCCGGTTACTCTCAGGTTATAGCCACTATCAAGCAAACTATCATCAGGCCTGTAGTTCAAGGGTGAGGCCAACGGATATACATATGAGGTATCACCACCATTGTATAACGTACTGAAATCAAAAGTATGATCTAGCCCGTAGTATATACCCTTACATGCCTTAGGGAATACGTTAGCCAGGCGCTCATTCTCCTTAACAACGCTATTAAAGCGCAATGCGTTACCATTGGTACCGGCAACAAACCAAACGCCATCACTGAACTCCACAGTATCCATTGTTTCCTTAATCACCTCCTCCATATAAGGCAGCTGTGCGGCCAGTGGAAGCGGCATCGAATCAATGTTCACCACAATGCTGTTGTCTATCAGCTCTACCGGTGGTATGCTCATGGTGTATTCCTGGTAGTTCTCAGCGGTCCGGCTTACATAAGGTTCGTATAGTTCCGGATTCTGGAACTTTTCATCAAGGGTGTAAGCAATTTTGACAGCAGTATCAATAATCCCGATCTTGTATTTAGGTGATACCTGGTGCAATGGTATGTTCAATACCTTCTTAGCATCAACGTATTTCATATACACCTCATTACCGATTACGTCTAGGGCAATGTTGAAGCTGATTTTAAAGTCAGAGATAAATTCCCGCACGGTGATATCCGGCAGGTGATTGCGCGCGTCGATGGTTGTTCCCTTTTGATAATAGAACAGTGTTGTTGTGTCTATTATACTCGGAAGGGGCAGCCTAATAGCTTCATGCCTTACAATGCTCCGGTTGTTCATTAGCAATAGCTTATTGAAATCCGGATCATCCAAGAGCCCACCCTTCAGGGTGTAACCCAAAGATGCGAACGCCTGAACCAAAACCCTCTTGTAATAGTATTGGGGGCTGTAGTGGTATACTGCATCGGGATACTCCATGTAATGGACGGTTTTACCGGCATTTACATATGTTCGGGGAATCCCGTACAGGTAAGGGTATCGCCTACTACTCTTTGGATCAAAGTAGTTGAGCTTATACATGGCCAGGCCCTCATCCCCTGTCTGTATAGTTGGAAAACAGAACCAATCGGCATAATCCTGATTGATATGCTCCTGCTCCATCCAGTCAGCCGTGCCAAAGTATTTATAATAATCGAGTGGCGTTCTGTTTGCGTTCAGCACACCTGTATCGTTGCCGCTCACTATATCCTGAACGAAAAAATAGGTCTGTGGCAGATCCTCTTCGTAGTTTATACCTGCAGCTGTTTTCCAATCTTCAAAGGTGTAACCAGGTATATTGATTGGTGAGTGCATCGGTATCTGGTGCAGCTTCTTATTATCGGCCAGGGCATTGAAAATGCTTCGGTCGCTCATAATAGTAAGGCTTGCCGTAGTTTCTCCGGTATTCATATTCCCGGATTCGATTTCGACCTTCATCCTGGCACGTGCGGTTACAAGTGTACCATCGCTATATAGGTTCACTCCCTCCACTACCAGTGGCCTGTTATATAGCTGAAGGACCTGCGGGAATCCGCAGGCCTTTAGAAACTCCGGTGTGCACCTATGGGTAAAAGGGAAATTAATAGTTCCCTGAGGGTTAAATTCCTTGCCCTCAATTACCAGGCGCTCATTGTCCGAAAAGTCGCTGTTCACCTCGATAGGGATGCTTGCATCTATCGCAAACTTCTTCCCTGCTATTTCTATTACGTTGCCGTTCATTACTCCACATCATTTTTTTCGCGAATCTGTTCCAGCTCATCCAGGGCAAAGAATATATCCTGCCGCGCACGACCGCGCACTTTATCCCATGCATCACCCAAACTGTTATCGGCCAGGCCGAACATGATTTTGCGCCATGCCTCACCATCGACCGGGCTATCGGTTTCTGATTGTTCTTCAGCCTGGCTAAAAAGCCATGGATAGCGCTTTTGCCATTCGTTCTCGCAGTTATCCATCCATAAGAGGATATAATGTTTGATAACAGGCGATATGCCTGCTATCCTGTTCACATGCTCCTGAAGCTGCTCTTCAGCC
>DLGO01000139.1 GCA_002482725.1 Bacteroidetes bacterium UBA7692
ATCAGGTCCACCTTTTGTATATCTATTTCCGATGCTCCGGCAAAGTTGCCCACGCTGAAGTTCAACCCCGGGGCCTGGTTATCGCATCCATCCAGCAACTGTAGCGAGCGCACAGGTGATGTTGAGTTGAAACCCCTTGTGTTTATCACCACAAATCCCAGCGATGCGGTAGTCATATCTACACCCTTCATCGCTCCCAATCCTTCGTAAAACGTGCTCGATGCAGTGTTCTTGATTTGCTGCAAGCCCATGCTCTCTACCGACAATGGGTTCTCTTTTTCCTTTTGTGTTATACGTGTATCAACTACTTCCACCTCACCTATCTGTGTTTCCGCTTCATCCAGCCTTACCTGAAACTGCTGTTTCAACCTGTCTGCCGATGCCACACTTACCTCTTGTTGCGCATACCCTGTATAGGTAAATACCAATACAAATGGAGGAGCCTGATTCGCCTGAAACTTAAACTTACCGTCTATATCAGTTTGCGCACCGGTAGTAGTTCCTTTTATAAAAACTGATGCTCCTATAAGCGGCTCTCCATTATTCTTATCAAACAGTATCCCAAAAACTTCCTGGGCGGAAATCGCAGTGAATAAGAAACTGAATATTACCAGTAGAAGTGCTTTTTGCATATTTTATCTATAAATTAAGAAAACCTTATTCCGGTTAAAAGGTTCGAAATAAGAAACTAAAGTATAAGTTTCAGCTGAAAAATAGTAATGGAGCAGGCATTTACACGCTCAATTTCCCATCATAGCTGAAAAATACTTTACTCATAAAACACTTGTAATACAACTCTCTTTGCATTACTTTTTATCCAATGGATATAGCCTGTTTTTTTAGCTTTCGGCAATTAATTACAGGTTCAATCCATACTTTTCACCTGTTTCCTTTGCCAGCTCATAACCCGCGTCAGCATGGCGTATCACGCCCATAGCAGGGTCATTGTGCAGCACCCTTGCCAGTCGCTTTGCAGCATCATCGGTACCGTCCGCTACTATCACCATACCTGCATGCAGACTATAGCCCATACCTACACCACCTCCATGGTGGAAACTCACCCAGCTCGCACCACCTGCTGTATTTATCAAAGCATTCAGTATCGGCCAGTCTGCCACGGCATCGCTGCCATCCATCATCGCCTCTGTTTCTCTGTTCGGGCTGGCCACCGATCCGGTATCCAGGTGGTCGCGGCCTATCACTATCGGGGCCTTCACTTTGCCTTCTTTCACCAGTTGGTTAAATGCCAATCCTGCTATTTCTCTATCACCCATACCCAGCCAACATATCCGCGCAGGCAATCCCTGAAAAGCAATGCGTTCCTTTGCCATCGCCAGCCACCTCAGTAGTCCTGTATTGTTGGGAAAAAGCTCCTTCAGCTTTTCATCGCATACATGTATGTCATTTTCATCACCGCTCAGCGCCACAAAGCGGAAAGGCCCTTTGCCCTCACAAAACAATGGCCTGATATATGCTGGCACAAAACCGGGGAAGCTAAATGCATTCTCCACATTCCTTTTATCCTTTGCCTGCCCCCGCAGGTTATTGCCATAGTCAAATGTTATGGCGCCGCGCTCCATCAGCTGTATCATCAGGCGCACATGCTTCGCCATGGTATCCAGTGCCCGCTTGCGGTATTCATCTGCATCGGCCTCCCTCAGCGCATTAGCCTCCGCCACGCTCAGCCCTTCGGGAAAATACCCCACCAGCTCATCATGTGCCGAGGTCTGGTCGGTAAGCGTATCAGGCGTTATATTCCTTTCCAGCAATCGTTCCAATAGCTCCACCACATTGCACTGCACCCCTATCGACACAGCCTCGCCCCTTTGTTTTGCCGCCAGGCTCCAATCTATGGCCTCATCTATATCGGCACTCCACTTATCCAGGTAGCGGGTCTCTACGCGCTTCTCTATGCGCCAAGGCTCCATCTCAGCTATCAGTGCCACACCTTCGTTCATCGTTATCGCCAGTGGCTGCGCGCCACCCATGCCCCCCAGCCCTGCCGTTACATTCAGCGTGCCTTTCAGCGTACCATTGTAGTGCAGGTTCGCCAGCGACAGGAACGTTTCGTATGTACCCTGCACTATGCCTTGTGTACCTATATATATCCATGAGCCGGCAGTCATTTGCCCGTACATCATAAGCCCCTTTGCTTCCAGCTCGTTAAAGTGCTCCCAGTTGGCCCAGCGGCCCACCAGGTTACTATTCGCTATTATCACCCTTGGTGCATCTTTATGGCTGCGCATGATGCCCACAGGCTTGCCGCTTTGCACCAGCAGGGTTTCATCCTCCTCCAGGCTTTTCAGGCTGACCACTATTTTATCATAGGCCTCCCAATTGCGGGCCGCCTTACCCCTACCGCCATACACTACCAAATCCTCCGGCCGCTCTGCCACATCCGGGTCCAGGTTATTCATCATCATCCTTAGTGCCGCCTCCTGCACCCATCCCTTGGTATGTAGCTCCGTTCCCGTATATGCCCTTATCACTCTTTTTGCCGTTTCCATATCTAACTCTTTTATTTCTACTAAAAATCCTGTTACGAGATTAATAAATTCTATGCTCAAAAATGCTCCTATCTAAATCTCCGTAATACTCCAAATTGACAGTGAATTCGGCATACCGCAAAAATGGCTGTGATTGAAGGAAATCGCGCCCATTTTGATGGTACTTTCCACACCGCTTATCCATCCCCACCCGTTATCCCTCAACACTTTACACACTTCATCATGATGGCTAAATCAACTATCATTTTGATGGTAAAATCGACTTATCCTTCATCCTTTTCTCCTTGGTGGGTGTCTCCACCACAACTGTTCGAAAGATTACAAGTTCACTCTAATTATTGATAATGAATGTGTTAAGATGTTTTAGTAGCGATTAATCATCGGAATTTTATGTCTATGGAATCAAACATTATCTCTTATACCAAACTGCCTTTTTGGAAGAGTTGGCTATAGGCACTAACGTCAATAAACACTCTAAGAAATCTCAGGGAGAGGTGGTTTTTAAATTACTAATCTTTTGCATTTTATCTCACACAACCAATAGCTTAAGGACGATAGAATCCCCTTATGAATCCAGGATTTCTAAATTATTGAATAACGAGATTGAGTCAAAAAAGAAGGTGAGATTTAGTTCCATTAGTGAAAGATTAAGTAATTACAAGAGTGATTGTTTTGAGCGATTATATGAAGCCTGTTTGAGTATTTATAGAAATGAAATTGAAGAACTTAAATCTTCTGTAATCCGCTTTGAATCTACAATAGATGCCCTTTCAAGTAAGCTTTTACAAATTACTTATAACCTTAACGGTGGAGATGCAGCTCATGTCAAACAGTTAAAATTTATAGTTGGATTTTCCAAACTGCCCATAGCAGCAAATTTTTTCAGAGAACAGACATACTCTAGTGAAAATACGGCATTAGGACAAACGGTTGTAAGGTACAATTCAATAAAATCTTATGTTATAAAAGTATTTGACAGGGGTATTACTTCACGCAAGATATATGATGATCTATAGGAGAAAAAATCTCCTTTTATATATAGATTGAGTTCTAGATTCAAGCATGATATAGATGAGGAAATCGTATTGCCCGAAGGCATACAAACAGATACTTCATTCATCACTTCTGACCAATAGATATACTCATTTAAGGAACATTATATAAAGTCAAAATACCCTGTACGCTGTAGTAGCACAGTACGCAAGCTGGATAGTAAGCCTATCTCTTTTGTAACAAACATATCAGAGTTGCCCGCTGAGTAAATTACAGAACTATATAAACGCAGGTGGGACATCGAAGTATTCTTTAAGTTTTTGAAACAGGAGCAAAATTTTTCTCACCTGGTTAATCGTAGTGAAAATGGCATAAGGGTAATGCTATACTGCACGCTTATCGCAGCTATTCTATTACTTGTTTATAAAAAGAAAAACAATCTGACCGGATATAAAATAATGAAGGTTAAGTTTCTTATACAGCTTGAAAATGCAATTATGAGAGACATCGTGATAATGTGCGGTGACGGTCTTGAATCATTTAATACGCGATTTGGAATTTCCTCTTCATAAATTTCTTCCGAAACACTTATGATGAAGACGCCAACCCCTGCGGTGGAAATGGGAGGGTGATGAGGGAGATTGGAGAAACAGAGCGGGTAGCGGAGGATAACAGCCGATAATAGTGGGTCGATAAGCGACCGGGAATATTCTTTGAAATATGGAAAGTATGTTGATGATGATAGTATAATGGGGCGGTGCAGGCAAAAAAAACACCCCTCTACATGATGCAGATATACCATCTTGATTTTGTTTGCAGAAATATATATCTTAGTAAATCTGATAACCACAATAGCATGAAAATAAAAAACACTTTTACCGCTATACTCATACTTGTATTATTTGCCGGTACACTCATCGGGTGCAAGAAAACGGAAAAGGGCATCTGCTTTTCGGATTATGAGGATTATATAGAGAGGGTTGATGTGGGCTACGCTTTCAGGTTCTATGATTGTACGTATGAGCCTAATACCCTTTGGTCTTTTGGCGATGGCACCTATAGCAGCGATAAAGATGTTTACCACACCTATACAGAGCCGGGCATCTACCCTGTCAGGCTTGTTTCTTCCTCTGCAAATTCATCATCGTCGGTAGAAAAAACCATGGTGGTAAAGGGCTGTGCGCCGCGCTTTTCGGGAGATGTGTGCGAAGAAAATATAACGTATTGGTTTGAAGGTGAGTTCCGTGCAACGGAAAAAAGGAATGATAGCGTAGAGCGTTCTTTTGCAATGAATATAATTCGACATCCCGTATATACCTCCAGATTGATGATACTGGATTTCCCTTATAAAGGAGATACCATGCAGGGGATTTTTACCAGCCCGAATACGTTTTATTTCAGGACAGGCACCTGCTCCGGGCTTAGCCCCGATGGGGAGCTCATCGTAAGTTATGAGAAACCGGGGGAGCAGGGTACTTTTAATGGGATATGGAAAAAGTATTGATGCTGAATGATTATAATGTACCTGTAGTAAGGTAGATTCAAAACAATTTGTTTTTTTGCGGCCTTAAAATTTAAAAAGTAACTCTATGAAAAAAATCGCTCTGCTGGCCATGATTATATGCATGATGGCTTCGTGCAAAAAGGCTGATGAAGTTAAAAAGAATGCATGCGGCATTCCTGATTATACCATTACAGTGGATAAGTCAACCGCCAGGATTATAATAACCAATATAGATGGTGAACCATTTGCTTATTCGCTGGTACACTATGGCCCTGTTGGTTTTGATCCTGCAAGAACAGGCTATTTACAAGCGTTGGATTCTGTCCGTATTTACGATCTTGTGAATGGAAAATATGATGTGTATGTAGAAGGGAATTGTGGCCCTGATAATTTTACGGAATTGGTTGGGCCAAAAAGTTTTTTAGTAACCAACGGAAAGTATGTAAATGTCAATTGTGGTAAGCCTGCAAATGTTACCATAAATGAAAGTTTGAATCTTGAGCTTAATTGGAACACAGGTAATAATGCTAATTATTATGAGGTAGCATATGGTTTACAGGGTTTTAATCCTGATACAGCGCAGCATTTTTTTTCCAGTAGTAACAGGTACAATGAATTTGCGGTTTATAAAGATAAAATATACGATTACTATGTACGGTCGAACTGTGGTGGCAATGGCTACAGCGAATGGTCGGATGTAAAAACTTTTAAGGCGAACTTTAATTATAATGTGATAACCTGTAAGCCGATTAAAGGTTTTACATGGAATATGGCTTCGGATAAGACTATCACCGTAGAGTGGAGCGATACTACAGGCATTGGTTGGCAATTTAGTTACAATAAGGGAACTAATTCGCAAACAGGCCCAACTTCAAGCGTTACATATAGCTTAGTTGAGCCAAGCGAATGGTTTCAGAGCAATGGTAAGCCACAGACGATTTATGTGTATCTCCGTTCTAAATGCGAGGATGGTAATTATACATCGTGGTACAATGATTCTATAGTAATTCAGTAAATGCTGTATTGCTGTATGAGGTGTATTGCTTATCTATACATTCGATAGGTCAAATTTACCCTGTGCGTTGGTTGGCGGTTACAAAGTTTTTACAAATAACCGTAACTATGTGCCCTAATAAATAGTTAAATATTATGTACAAAGGATTACTGCATACGCATACATTGGTGGTTACACTTTTCCTGATCCACTATATAGTAAAAACAGTGTTGCTGGTAGGCAATAAGAACGAGAAGCTGGCGAACTACAGCAAGAAGACCAAGGTGCCGGAAATGATCATCAGCTTCCTGTTCCTGCTTACAGGTATAGGTATGCTGGCTATGGGTGCGGGTACGAACACTTTGTTCTTTGTGAAAATAGCACTGGTGGTTGCCTCTATACCATTGGCGGTAGTAGGCTTCAAGAAAAGCAATAAAGTGCTGGCGGTATTGTCGGTAGTATTTTTGTTTGGCGCATACGGCCTGGCTGAAGTGAGCAAAAAGCAGAAGTCTGAAGTGAAGGTAGATACATCGAATATGGCAGCAAGCAACCTGGAGAAGGGCAAGCTGATATACCAGAGCAACTGTACCAACTGCCATGGTGCATCGGGCAATGCCATGCTGGCAGGAGCAAAGGACCTGACGATAAGCACGCTATCGCCGGATGAAGCAAAAGATGTGATAAAAAACGGACGCGGCAGCATGCAGGCGTACCCTACGCTAAGCGATGATGAGCTAAGCGGATTGGTGGAGTATATAGCAGTACTGAAAAAGTAGGCGGTCGTAATTATTTAAAAAAGTAAAGAGATATAGTGTTTTCACTGGCAGACATATTAACGGTTACATTTTCCCTATTTGCTGTAATAGACATATTGGGCAATATACCCGTGGTGCTAAGCATGAAGCACAAGAAGGTGCATTTTCACCCGGGCATAGCTACGGCATTTGCGGCATTCCTGATGATACTGTTCCTGTTTGGCGGTGAGCAGTTCCTGAAGCTGATGGGTGTGGATGTGCAGTCGTTTGGCGTGGCTGGCTCTATAGTTATCTTCATCATAGGGCTGGAGATGATATTGGGCCGCAGTTTTTTTAAAAACGATGGCGACCTGGGCAATAGTGGAAGTATTATTCCATTGGCGTTTCCCATGCTGGCAGGGGCGGGAACACTAACAACGATTATGTCGATGCGCTCGGTGTACAGCATACCCAATATCATAATAGGCATACTCATCAACCTGGTGATAGTATATGTGGTGCTGAATGCTGCTGACTGGCTGGAGGCACGCCTGGGCAAAATAGTGCTTCATGCTATGAATAAATTTTTTGGTGTGATACTGGTAGCACTGGCCATTAAAATATTTGCGGCATCTATTATGATGTTCCCGGGCTTCAAATAGGAAGGTGAGAAGGGGCACTAAACATTGGCTTTGCAATTTTTGTTTAAGGAAACGGGCAGTTTTTTTGAACAAAATGGTCTTTAACAAATTAATCCCATGAATAATAGGATAGGAACATAAAAGCCCTATACTTGCTTTATAAATAGTTGATTGAGTACACGCATACAAATACAGGAACCCGAGTTGGTACAGCAGCTCCAAGAGCGCAGCGCTAAGGCGTTTGATATGCTGTATGACAGTTATAGCGCTGCTCTGTATGGGGTTATTCAACGCATGGTAACAGACGAAGAGCTGGCCAATGACCTGCTGCAGGAAGCATTTGTAAAAATATGGAATAATATAAGCCAGTACGATTCGGGCAAGGGCCGATTGTTTACCTGGATGATCAATTTAACACGCAATCTGGCGATAGATAAATTGCGCTCGAGGGGTCATAGGAACAGCCAAAAAAACCGTTCGCTGGATAATGCCGTAAATGAAGTCGATAGTTCATTAAGCACAACGTTTTCTGTAGAATCTATCGGGCTGAAAAAGCTGGTAGACGGTCTAAAAGAAGACCAACGTTTTATTATTGAGCTTCTATATTTTAAAGGATATACGCAGAGCGAGGTTGCCGAGGAGTTTGATATTCCGTTGGGGACAGTAAAGACACGTGTGCGTATGGCCGTAACGGAACTTAGAAAACACTTCGACTTAAAGTGAACACGAGCGAATACATAGAATCCGGAATTTTGGAGTTGTATGCCATACAGGGTTTGACCCCAGCAGAAATGCAGGAGGTAGAGGCTATGTGTGCTGCACATCCTGAAGTAAGGGCTGAGCTTGATGCTATATGTGCCTCGCTGGAAGGGCTTGCAGAAGTAGGTAAACTGAATCCGCCGCCTGCATTGAAAACAAGGATATCCAGTCAGCTAACATTTGCTACAGAGGCCCCGGTGCATAACATATTACCCGGTGAAACAAGGGTTGTAGCCATGAATTCATCTATGACACCATGGTATGCAGTAGCTGCATCTACTATGCTGCTGATAGCCAGTTCGGGCACGGCATACCATTTTTATAGCAAGAGCCAAAGCAGTGAGCAGGAATTGTTGGCAATACAAACAAAGAACTCCGTACTGGCAGACCAATACCAGAATGTACAAAAGGCAAGCTTCGAAATAACAGAAGCGATGGCTATAATGGAAAGAGCTGATGCTAAGGTAAAACTAATGCCAGCCAAGCCAGAGGTGACCATGAGTGCGATGGTATATTGGGATAAGGCAAATAACAAGACTTATATAGACCCGGCATCTCTTGCTGAGCTGGAAGAGGGTAGCCAGTATCAGCTTTGGGCATTGGTAGACGGCAAGCCGGTGGACCTTGGTGTAATAGCGGTAGACTTCCGCAACAGGCCGATGTATGAAATGAAGGGTGTAGAAGGTGCACAAGCATTTGCTATAACTATAGAGCCCATGGGCGGTAGTGCCGGGCCTACTATGGAGAAGCTGGTGGTGCTGGGCAAGGTTGCTGTGTAATGTTCCCTTTACATAGAGTTCATACTGGGAGGGTTAACAAATTCTGAAATCCAATATATCGGACAGCTTCTGAAATCACTTAACTTTCAATTAATATTGGCTTCATAATCCGGTTTTATTAGCGCGGTACTTTCGCGGCTGTTAACACACAGAACGGACAATGAAGCAACTATTTACATTTTTAACCACTTTGTATACCGCAGCCGCAATGGCATTGGGCGGAACTATCTCCGGCAAAATAGTGGATGCAAAATCGGGTGAAACCCTGATAGGTGCAGCAGCGGTAATAGAAGGGACTACAATAGGTGCAGTAACGGACCTGGATGGAAACTTTGTAATAAGCAATGTAGAGCCGGGTACTTATAATGTAGTGTTTAAGTATGTGGGCTACCAACCAAAGCAGCTAAAGGCCGTAAAGGTAGAAGCAGGGAAAGTGATAACATTGAATACCCTGATGAGTGAAGAGAATACCACCTTGAATGAGGTACAGGTGGTGGCGCAGGCAAGGAGAGAAACCCAGGGAGCTATATATATAATGCAAAAGAACAGCACCGTGATACAAAGCGGGATAAGCAGCGAGGACATAAAAAGAAGCCCTGACAGGAGCAGTAGCGAGGTGATAAGGAGGGTAAGTGGTGCTACCATACAGGATGGTAAGTTTGCTGTGATAAGGGGACTGAGTGACAGGTATAATATGGCTATGCTTAACAATGCTATACTGCCGAGCACGGAGCCTGACCGCAAGGCTTTTGCCTTTGATATCTTTCCGTCGAATGTGCTGGATAATATCATCATCATGAAAACAGCGCAGCCTGACCTGCCAAGCGAGTGGGCCGGCGGACTTATACAGTTGAATACAAGGGATATTCCTGAGAAGACTTTTTTCAATATAAATGTGAGCCAAAATTTCACGGAGCAGACTACTTTTAAATCATACCAATCTTATGAAGGAAGCAAGACTGATTTTCTGGGATTTGATAACAGCCAAAGGAAATTGCCAAAGGATTTTCCATCGATAATAGAGCTGAAAGAACTACAAAGCGATGCCCCATATAATGAAGCATCGGGAAAGAAATTGCTGGAACTAAGCAGGCAGACTGCTAATAGCGATTGGGGTACTAAAACCAAAAAAACTGCCTACCCGGGCCAAAGCTATCAGTTGAGTGCGGGATTTGCGAAGCGAAAAAATGACAACCAGTTTGGTGGAATTTTTGCCCTTACATACTCCAATACCCTGAAGTATACAGAAATGACGCGCAACAGGAAGGACGTAGATAATTCGCCATACCTGAACTATAGCGATAAGCGCTATAACAACTCTGTAGGCATAGCGGTATTGGCTAATCTGGCTACTATTATTAAGACCAACCACAAGATAAGCTGGAAGAATATATATACCATTAACTCTGACGATAATACCACAGAACGTACAGGTACTAACTACTTCAGTAATGTGGATGTGAAAAGGTATAACCTGGAGTTTGTAAGCTCACGTGTGTTGAATACCAATCTTTCTGGAGAGCACGTATTTAAAGCAAATACAACGGAGCTAAGGTGGAAATGGAACGGAGGGGCAGTATTTATAGACCGCGACCAACCAAAGACATTGAGGTATTCCTACGACAGGTACCATAATGAATCGGACAATACTGATACAATACCATACAGGGCACAGATACAAAATATAGGCTCGGAGCCAAACTTCGGATCTATGTTCCACAGCTACCTGAAAGAAAAGGTATACAGCGCAGGCACTGACCTTGGTGTTCCTTTTAAAGTTGGGAAAAGTAAGCAGCTGGTAAGGGTTGGCGGCATGTACCAATACCGCAAAAGGGATTTTGTGGCGCGTAACCTGTTTATGTATACAGGTACCACATTGTCGGATAGTTTCCTTACCCAAGGAGCATCGGATATATACAATAGGGCCAATGTAGAAAATGGCAATTTGTTTTTAGGACAGCTATCATTTCCTGAAGACCAGTATAAAGCAAGTTCCGGCACCTATGCTGCTTATGCTATGATGGAAAATAATATATCAGATAAAACAAAAATAGTATGGGGGTTCCGCTTTGAGTATTTCAACCAGCAACTTACCGCACCTACTGCGTTGAAAGAGATTTTTGAGATAGATGGAGAGGGAAATATGAAAATGAAAGTGAAGCAGATTGACTCTACCTACCGCAAAAGCTATTACAGTGGTTACTATTCTCAGGATTCTGCGGGCAATACTAAGACCAGATTCCCATTGCTGCCTTCGATTAATATTATGCAGAAGATCAGCGATAATATGAACCTGAGGTTTTCGTATTCGCAGACTATCAGCCGCCCGGAATTCAGGGAGGTGTCGCCATTCCGATACTACGACTTTGCGCGCGATGTGGAGTTACAAGGGAATGTAAACCTGAAGCAGACTTTTATTCATAATGCGGATATACGTTACGAGTTCTTCCTGGGACAAGGACAGGCAATCAGTGCTTCGCTATTCATGAAGCACTTTACCAATACTATAGAGCAAACATCTGTTGCTGCTGGTGGTCTGCAAATTTTCCGATATAACAATGCAGGTAGTGCGATACTAGGCGGTGCAGAGTTTGAAGTACGCAAATCGCTGGATTTTGTATCTAAGAAGCGTGGAAAGGATTTTACATTCACTGCCAATGTTGCCTATGTTTACTCACAGGTAGATTTGAGGAATGTGAAGAGCACGTCGGTAGATGAGGTATTGAGGCCAATGCAGGGACAGTCGCCATACATAGTGAATCTGGGCCTGAGCTATCTGCACCCTACGGTAGGTACAGGAGTGAACGTATTGTACAACCAGATAGGCGAGCGCCTGTATGCTGTAGGCGAGGTAGGTAATCCAAGCTGGTACGAGCACTGGAGGCCATTACTTGATTTGCAGATAAGCCAACGGGTTTTCAAAAAAGGTATGGTTCGCTTTACCATGAGCGACATTATTGCCAAGCCTACTATATTCTACCAAAATGATGTGCCTGGCACCAAAGGCCGCTCTTACAGTAAAGACCGTGACTATGTGGTGCGCAGTGAGAAAAACTACCGCAGCTATACCTTGCAGTTTAGCTACACTTTCTAAAATTTTCAGAAAATACAATGTAAAGGGTATGGTGTTCGTCACTATACCCTTTACTTTTTTGTGCCAATCAAAATTACAAATACATTTGCCACATGAATTTTCTGGTTAAGTTGCTTGTCAACTCTCTTGCGGTTATTATCGGTTCTTACTTGCTAAGCGGTGTGCATGTGCAGGATCCTATCTATGCAGTAATAGTGGCTGCCGTGCTTTCTATATTGAATGTTTCGGTAAAGCCATTGCTGTTGCTGTTTACGCTGCCGTTTACCATATTTACACTAGGTCTTTTTGTGCTGGTTATCAATGCCTCTATTATTATGATAGCGGACTGGCTTATACCAAGCGGTTTTGAGGTTGACGGATTTTGGTGGGCCCTTCTTTTTAGCCTGTTACTCTCATTGCTCAAGAGCATATTGGAGTCGTTGGTAAAGAAGGACAATAACCCCGGCGGCAATGGTGGTAGCAGGTTGCGCGAACCCGAAGAGGGCGAGATCCAGGTTTTTGATAAGGACGGCAACAGGATAAAGTAAGCTACGCTTTCTTGTAAATATCCTTAAGTGCAGTTAGTGCATCCTTGAATTTAAAGGAGTAGCCACTTCTCTCTATCTTTTCGGATGAGCAGTTGAGACTAGCTGTAACCATTCCAGCGCTTTCGCCCAACGCAATTTTTAAGGCAAAAACCGGAGTAGGAACCAATATGGCATGGCTGTCCTTCGCCTTTACTATATTCTGTACCAGTTCTTTTATGGGTAGCGGAGTGGGTGCCGAAAGATTATAGGCTCCTTCCATATTGTTGTTTTCTACCGCATGTATAAAGATGCCGCACACATCATCTATATGTATCCATGGGTAGAATAAGGGTTCCTTGGCAAAATAGGGTGCTATGCCTAGAGGAACTGTTTTGTCTAGTTGGGGCAGCGCTCCACCGTCTTTGGCCAACACTATGCCTATCCGCAGCCTGCAAACGCGCATACCTAATTCTTTGAATTTGAGGGCGGCTTCTTCCCATTTTACGCAAACATCTGCCAGGAAATCATTGCCCGGATGTGTATCCTCTTTTAAAACCCTTGCTGAGCTGTCGCCATAGATACCTACCGCAGACGCACTAATAAAGGTAGTAACGCTGTGCTTATTGTTATGTAAAGTATTGAAGAGCAGGGTGGCGCTTTTTACGCGGCTGTCTATTATTTCTTTTTTACGCTCATCGGTCCATCTTTTATCTGCCACACCGGCGCCTGCCAGGTGGATTATGGTGTCAACACCTTCAAATGCAGCAGTTTCTATTTCGCCCTTTTCTACATCCCACTTAAATTCCTTTACTTTTTTGTTTCTTTTATCTGCCCTACGGCCCAGCGTGCTCACTTTGTGGCCTTTTTGTAGTAGTAATTCTGTCATTCTGGTGCCTACAAGCCCGCTTGCGCCTGTTATAAGTATATGTGCCATGATTAGATTTGGTCTGATATTTAATAAGTTGGTGTGAAACAAGGTATTTATAGCTAAACCAAGTGATAAATACAGTTAATCACGCGCTTATAACACTAAAAAACGCATTACGGTTCAAACTGCTTTTTGATAGTGGCAGTTTCTGCTATATTTGGCACTCTTTAAAAAATAGAAAGCAATTATGAAGAAACTATTAATACTATCTGCTGTTGCGTTGGTGGTGAGCGCTTCTCTCACTTCATGCAAGGGAAAAAAAGCAAAGACAGGTGCTAATGCTACTGTGGTAAACGCACGGGCACAGAGCGATCCTGATATGTTGAATCCTATCAACCTTTCTTCTGCAGATGGAAGATATATTTCGAGCCTTGTATTTGGTTCGTTGCTTGGAACAGACCCTGATAATTATTCTATTACACCATTTATGGTAGTTGCCCGTCCTACTATCACCGAAGTAACAGAGGGGGAATTTAAAGGGGGTATAAAGCTGGACTTCGAAATACGCCCTGAAGCGGCATGGGATAATGGTACACCTATAACCGGTGATGATTATGCTTTCACGCTGAAAGCATTGTTGAATCCAAAAACGAACTGCCAGCCATTGAAACCGTACTACGAGTGGTTGGGTGATATAGTGGTTGATGCCACAGACAAAAAGAAATTCTCTATTATTTCTAAAGAAAAATATTTCAAAATAGAAGAAACGGCAGGTGGATATATCTTACCTGAATATGTTTATGATCCTGAGAAAATAATGAGCAAATTCAAGATCACAGACTTGAACTCAGAGTCAAAGCGCAATGCATTGAAAGAAAATGCAGATATCCAGAAGTTTGCGGAATTCTTTAACTCAGAAAAGTTCCAACGCGAAAAAGGTTTTGTCGTAGGAGCAGGGCCTTATGCTTTTGAAGAGTGGAAAACAAGCCAGAATATTACACTAGTGCGTAAAAAGAACTGGTGGGGCGATAAGCTGAAAGGTCGTGATTTTGAAGCTTTGCCGGAGAAAATCGTTTTCACCATGATTAAAGATGCTAACACAGCAACTACAGCATTGAAAGATGGCCAGGTGGATGATTACCATGGATTGGAAGGTAAATTGTACGAAGAGCTATTGAAAAATGAAGCAGTGAACAAGAAGATCAAGCTTCAGCATCCTTCTATTTTTGCTTATTCTTTCATCGCATTCAATCTTAAAAATCCTAAGTTGAAAGATGTGAAAGTACGTGAAGCTTTTGCGCATACGATCAATAAAAAACAGATAAACGAAGTTATTGGTTTTAACAGGGGTACAGAAGTAGAAACTTTTGTTCACCCGTCTCAAATACATTACAAAGGTGACATGAAGCCATACGCCTATGATTTGGATGCAGCAAGAAAATTATTGGATGAAGCGGGTTGGAAAGATACTGACGGAGATGGTTTCAGGGATAAAGTGTTGAATGGTGAGAAAGCAAAATTGACGTTGGACTTTCTGGTGCCTGCCGGCAATAAAGGCCGTGAGCAAACAGGTATAATGATGAAAGAGGACCTTAAAAAAGTAGGTATAGACCTTACCATTACAGGTAAAGAATGGAGTGTATACCTGCAGGATATGGATAATAAGACTTTCGAAACTACTTACGGTGCATTTACCATGAGCGCTACTATGAGCGATCCAAAACAGCAGTGGCATACTACTGCGGCGGTAACAGGTGGATCTAACAGTACTAGTTTTGGCAATGCTAAAACAGATAAGCTGATAGACGATATCCGTTCTGAACTGGACGAAACAAAACGTATTGCCATGTACAAAGAGCTGCAACAGATTATTCATGATGAAATACCTTGTGTATTCATGTTCATACCTGCAAATAGACTTGGTATCAATAGACGTTTTGATGTGAAAACTACCATGATAGACCCCGGTTATCTGTACAACGAGTTTAAGGCTGTAAATACAAATCTGTAATTAATGTTCAAATACGTTCTTAAGCGTGTTGTTATTTTTATTCCAACGCTTATATTGATCTCTATACTCACGTTCGCGTTGAGTAAGATGGCGCCCGGCGATCCTGTAAAGCTGGCACTGGGCAATACCGAGCAATCCGGCGAGAGCGGTGGTTCTGGTGAAAAAATGGCTGGCGAAAAGGCCTACCGGGCAATGGCAGAACAGTTGGGCTTGACCTTACCTACTTTCTATTTCGATTTCAGCAATGCTGCTTTGCCTGATACGCTTTACCGCATGGTAAAGAAAGGTGAAAGGGATAACCTGGAAAGGTTGATAAGCATGTATGGAAACTGGCCGCAAATAGAGGCTTATTTTCACTCTATTAAGCAATTGGAATTTGCCTTGCTGGATACTAAGCAGGACTCCACTACCTACGCACCAGGAAGAATAATAAGGGAAAATACGGGTAGATTGTTGCTGGAGTATAAGGACCGCAATGTAGCAAGATATGTGGCTGAGATAACAGAGGCATCTAAACAATCACCAAACTTTAATAACGTAAGGATTGCTGCAGACAAGCTTGCGGCGAACTATGCAGCAGTTAAAGCAAAGGCTACGCCGGGTAAGAACAATATACCTGCTATCCACTGGTACGGCACCAAAAACCAGTACCACAGGTGGCTTACTAATTTCCTTTCGTTCGATTTTGGAATTTCATATGTAGATAAAAGGCCAGTATGGAGCAAAATAAAAGAGGCAATGCCTTGGACGCTTTTGGTAAATGTTATTGTCATCTTTTTGTCGTATATACTAGCAGTGCCGTTGGGTATTGCAAGCGCCAGGAACAAGGATTCGATACCTGACAGGATAACTACTTTTATCCTTTTCATTTTCTATTCCCTGCCTACGTTCTGGATAGCTACCATGCTGGTAATATTTACAACTACCGATGAATATGGTATGAATTGGTTCCCGACCTTTGGGCTTGGAGAGGTAACACCTGATATGAATGCTCTTGAAGTATTCAGCGAAAGGGGCTTCCACTTGTTGCTGCCTTTGTTCTGTTTGATTCCTGGGCGCCTTGCCTATCTTTCAAGACAAATGAGGGGCGCTGTTTTAAGCATCTTCCGTATGGATTATATCCGTACCGCAAGAGCAAAGGGTTTATCTGAGGAGAAAGTAGTTTGGATACACGCATTCCGCAATTCATTGATACCATTAATTACCTTGTTTGCAGGTATTTTCCCGGCTGCTATCAGTGGCGCTTTTATAATAGAAATCATATTCAGCATACCCGGTATGGGCCAGGTTGCTTATGTGGCCTTGGTAGCGCGCGACTACCCTATGGTATTCACAGTAATGATGTTCTCAGCATTCCTTACACTTATAGGAACGCTGGTAGCAGATGTAATGTATGCATTGGTAGACCCGCGTATTTCTTATAAGTAAACAATTGCTAGTACAAGTATTGAAACGTAGATCAAAAATATAGTGATAAGAAAATAGGATGGCTGACAAGAAAAATATTAGAAAAGAGGAAGACCAAAGCTACTGGGCTATTGTGCGCAGGCAGTTCAGGAAGAATACCTCTGCAGTATGGAGCCTTAGAGTCCTTACTTTTATTTTCATATTGGGAATGAGTGCAGATTTCATTGCTAATGAAAAGCCTTATTACGCGGTAATTGAGGGCAAAACATACTTCCCTGTTTTCAAGGGAGTAGGTGTTGACCTTGGTGTGGCCCAATGGCCAAAGGAATTAAGCAATGTGACATGGCGCGAGTTGAAATATGACAAAGTGGTATGGGCACCAGTACCTTACTCTTCTACCACCAACGATTTTAAGAATAGTGACTATAAAAGCCCATTGGGTGAGCAAAATATTGAGTCAGGTCGATGGAGGCATCGTCTTGGCACCGATAATTTGGGGCGCGATGTATTGGCAGGTATGATACATGGTACACGTATTGCCATGCTGGTAGGTGTTATATCTATGAGCATTGCATTGGTTATAGGCTTGTTCTTTGGCGCTTTGTCAGGTTACTTTGGTGATAACAGGATGAAAGTGTCAAGGATCAGGATTGTGTTGAACATACTGTTCTTGTACTTTGCCTGGTTCTTTGCCTTTACCACAAGAAGCTATTTGCTGGCGGATGTGCTGAAAGTGTCCTTCTTAGGTTTCTTTTTTCAATTCTTCATAAGCCTTCTGATTTTCGGAGGTATTATGCTGATACCAAACTTGTTAGCAATCCCATTGAAAAAAATAAATTTCCTGGGTAAAACAATAGAGGTGCCGGTAGATATTCTTGTATCGCGCCTTATAGAAGTGCTGGAGTCTGTTCCTTCTCTTTTATTGATATTGTCTATTGTGGCCATCATAGAGAAGCCTTCTATATTTATTGTGATGGGTATAATAGGACTTACAGGCTGGACAGGTATAGCGCGTTACCTTCGTGCTGAGCTGTTAAAAGTTCGTAGTCTGGAGTATATAGAGGCTGCACAGGCACTTGGTTTTCCTGAGTGGAGGATTATCCTGCGTCATGCTGTTCCTAATGCGCTGACGCCAGTCTTGATTTCTGTGTCATTTGGTATTGCATCGGCCATACTTACTGAAAGCGGTTTATCGTTTTTGGGTATCGGTGTACCGCCCGAGCAGGTTACATGGGGTAGCATGTTATCGTTGGCGCGCGGTTATCCGCAGGCATGGTGGATAGCTATATTCCCGGGCTTTGCCATCTTTATAACAGTTACCATATTTAACCTGATAGGAGATGGTCTAACAGAAGCAATGGATCCAAGGTTGAAACAATAGAAGATTAAAGGGTTAAGATAAAAGGCAATGGCGGTTGAATAATTCAACCGCCATTGCCTTTTTATACTATTTGCTTCTATAAAAGTGTCTTTTTAATGTTTGCTTTTAGTCAGCCATTTGAATAGTACATTGATATCTTTTTGGAGCGTATAATGCTTCGCGTAGCGTTTGTTGAGTAGGCCCGCGCGTAGGTCATCTATTGGTTGGTTAAAGGAAAGAGTTACTGTAGCAGGTGCTATGGCAGGCAGGTTTTTGGTTTCTGCAGGTATATAGCCTACCCATGTTTTTTTGCCTGACAATACCTGAAAGCAATCCTGTATAAAATCGGAGAAAGAAGCTTGTCTCAAGGCAGCTATGGGCGACAGCACAATAAGCGCGGATGCAGTAAGCACATCGAAAAGGCGTTTCTTTTGCAGGGATAGCGGATTGCCCAGCATGTAGTTTACATCAGTAGTGTACAGGTCACCTGCGGTGTTTTTGGAATTGCTGCCTATAATTACATTACTGTTAGCGTTCAGTATTTTGTATTCAAAAGCAGGGCCCAATTGCTCTATAGTGGCTATTATTTCTTTGAAGGAGAAATCGGCTGCGCAGAAAATAATCTCGTTGATGTCGAACAAAGGCGCCAGTGCCTTTATCTCAACAAGCTTTTGTATAATGGTGAACTCTGCATCTACATCGGCGGTTTTCAGCAGTTGTATGGCCTTGCTGGCCTCTGCATCCGAACCTGCTACCAATATGTTTTTGCCTGAGGTAGCCTCGAAGGTAAATTGCCCGTGCCTGCTCAGGTTATAAATGGTCCTCGTCAATATCATGCTGAAGATGCTCCATGCGCCACCCAGCAATATCAATGCGCGCGAAAAGCGCCATTCATTTGGCAGCAAGCCATATACCGCAGCTATTATCAGGGTACCTATGGCCACACCGCGGATAATGCTGCCCAGCCTGTAGGGCTTTTGGTAGCCTCCGCTAAGGAATACCATAGAAATCCACAGGAATATGTAAGAAGGCACCACCAGGCTCAGGAACTGTGCAGGATAGTACGATGCCGAAAATTTGATATTGGCAGCCCAGTATTCTTCCAGTGCAAACACCCCTGCAAAAATCAGCAGTGCATCTATAATGTACAAAGCAGCCGAGGATAGTATATTGGATAGCAGCGTCATCATGGCGCGCACCACCACCGCCGAATTAATAAGGAATGCAAAGGCATTGGCGCTGCCGCCCGTAAAGTGTTTCTGGGCAAAAATTATCATTGCCTTGTAGAACACTTTCACATAGTTCACGCTGCCTTTTTTGGTGCTTTCGCCCTTGTAGTGGATTATTGTGGCATTGCTCAGATAATAGTTTTGCCAGCCACCTTTTATAATTCGGTAGCTAAGGTCTATATCTTCGCCATACATAAAAAAGGTTTCGTCCAGCAGCCCCACTTTATCCAATGCTTCCTTACGCATCAGCATAAAGGCACCGGATAATATTTCTACTGTATTGGTCTCATCCTTGTCCAGGTAGCCAAGGTGGTAGCGTCCGAAAGTTTTTGATTTAGGGAAGAAAGATGCCAGCCCGAACATTTTGAAAAATGCCACCGCCGGCGTGGGTAATCCGCGCTTTGACTCCGGCAGGAATATACCCTTGCCGTCTATCATTTTTACACCAAGTCCACCGGCATCTTTATGGCTATCCATAAAGGCTACACATTTTACAAAGGTATCTTCTGCTACCACCGTATCGGGGTTCAGCAGCAGTATATATTCGCCCTGTGCTTCGCGCATGGCCTGGTTATTGGCACAGCTGAATCCTGTATTCTTTTTATTGGCTATTATTCTAACCCATGGAAACAAGGCTTCAACATGCTCTACCGAGCCATCTGCAGAGTTATTGTCTACCACCCATACTTCGCCCGGTACATGCACCATGGCTTTCTGCACAGCGTATAAGCACTGCTCCAGAAAGAACCTGACATTATAATTGACGATAACTACGGAAAGTTTCACGCCGCAATTTAGTTTTTTACCAGATAGCTTTCATACGGCATTCTGGTAGCAATGCTGCGGCCCAAGGTCAGCTCATCGGTGTACTCCAGCTCGCCACCAAATGATATGCCACGCGCAATAGAGGTTATTTGCACGCCCAGGCTTTGTACTTTCTTTGAAATGTAGAAGATGGTGGTGTCACCATCTATGGTAGGGCTCAATGCCATTATTACTTCTTTTACTTCCTGTTCCCTTATACGGCTTATCAGGCTGTCTATGTTCAACTGGTCGGGTGTTATGCCGTTCAGTGGAGAAATAAGTCCATTCAACACATGGTAGGTGCCATTGTACACTCCTGTGTTTTCTATGGCTATTACTTCGCGTATGGTTTCTACTATGCATACACTGCCCTTGTCGCGCATGGGGTTGGCACATACGCTGCAGGTGGTATTGTCGCTGATGTTGTGGCATGTAATGCAGAATTTTGTCTGGCTGCGCATGGTAGCTATTACCGAGCTAAAATTCTCTACTTTGGCCGAATCCTGCTTTAATAAATGCAACACAAGGCGCAGCGCGGTTTTTTCGCCTATGCCGGGTAATTTTTTAAACTCGGCAACCGCATCGCCAATCAACTTAGAAGGATAATTCACACGCTATATTTTTCTTTTTGGGTAAGCACATCAATTAAGGCAGTGCCTTATCTTTTACCACTTTTTTCAACTGAGCTTTTCAAACGTAAAATAAACAAAAAAAATGCGGGTAATTAAACGTTAAATTTCAGGTAAGCGTCTGTATAGTGGTGCGCTAACTGAAACTTCCGCTCAGGCGGTAAATGTCAAATAGCGTTTAAACAAATATTGTATGTTTTGTCAGCAACATTCTCTTGAATTAGGTGTTCCTTAGCATCGGATAGCAATAAACAGGAAAAATAATGAGCAATAAACTACCCAATACACTGGGAGCACTGAAAAGCAGCGGATATAAAAGCAAAACAATAAAAGACGAGCTGAGAGATAATTTAATAGCAAAGCTAAAGGCCGGCAAAACGGTTTTTGCCGGCATTATAGGCTATGAGGATACCGTGATACCCGAAATAGAGCGCGCCATACTGGCTAAGCACAATATTAACCTATTGGGGTTGCGCGGGCAGGCAAAAACCCGTATAGCCAGGCAAATGACCGAGTTGCTGGATGAGTATATGCCTATAGTTGCAGGCAGTGAGCTGAACGATGATCCGCTACAGCCGCTTAGCAGGTATGCCAAAGAACTAATAGCCGAAAAAGGCGATGATACACCAATAGAGTGGGTACACCGCAGCGAGCGCTATGCCGAAAAGCTGGCAACACCAGATGTAAGTGTGGCTGACCTGATAGGCGATGTAGACCCTATAAAGGCTGCCAATATGCGCCTGAGCTATGCCGATGAAAGAGTGATACATTTTGGTATAATACCACGCAGTAACCGCTGCATATTTGTTATAAACGAGCTGCCGGATCTACAGGCGCGCATACAGGTGGCGCTGTTCAATATTTTGCAGGAGGGCGATATACAGATACGTGGTTTTAAGTTGCGCTTTAACCTGGATATGCTGTTTATTTTTACGGCCAACCCGGAGGATTACACCAACAGGGGTAGCATAGTAACTCCGTTGAAAGACAGGATAGGGTCGCAGATACTGACGCACTACCCCAAATCTATTGAACTATCCAAGAAGATAACTGCGCAAGAAGCTAGGCTAAGCGATGAACAGAAGAAGAATGTGGAAGTGGGTGACCTGCTGCGCACCTTGATAGAGCAGGTGGCATTTGA
>DLGO01000048.1:0-3915 GCA_002482725.1 Bacteroidetes bacterium UBA7692
TTTTTCATCCATTTAGGATCTTCCAGTAGCTGCTTGGCCGTTTTTACCTTTTTGCCTGTCAGCTGCTGCTCTATATCGTACATGCACAGGGCAAGCGCGCTGTAGCTGGATGCAGAAGAAGCAATGCCGGATGAGTGAGGAAAGGTATTGGATGAGTGGATCACCAAACCGTATTTTTTCAGGAATGTGAATTCTGACTTTATGGAGTTGAAGAAGTTGATCAGCTTCAGGCGGAAGGCCAGGTTCTCTTTTTTATCGAAATAGAACTGCAGCTGCAGCTCTTCGGATTTAGTTTCTTTTTCTACCAGGCTTAGGGTAGTTTCGGTACGGCACTCACTTAAAGTAAAGCTTAAAGAGGCGTTTTGCGGTATCTGGTTATTCTTTTTACCCCAATATTTGATAATGGCAATGTTAGATGGACTCTGCCAGCTAACCGACTTTATAGTATTCATTGATTGTGTTCTTTTGCGCCCCAAAACTTCAAAAAGTTTCTGACAGATTGTAATATAGGGGTTAAATATTTCAACCAGCTACATTTCTATATTCTTTAGGAATAATGTGGATTTGAATGCCTATTTTCGGGCGCTTTTTCGAAGCAGGCTTTTTTATAACATCGAAAAATGGGAGGCAATGATTACATACTTGAAAAGACAGAACGGCAGCCTCGTTCAACTACCTAATATAGAGCCGGGGTGTTGGATAAATATATACGGACCATTTAACAACGAGGAAACCCAACGACTATCGGAACAACTGTCGATAGATATAGATTTCATTTCGGATTCACTGGATATAGAAGAGCGCTCGCGCTACGAGAGCGAGGACGGGGTTGACCTTATAGTCTTGAAAACACCGGTACGCAACAAGGGCATCACGGATTCTGAAGCGATATACATTACCATTCCTATCGGTATCATCCGTACGGGTGATAGCATCATCACCATCAGCCCGTACCGCAACCCTGTGCTGGACTTTTATATGGAGACGCCGCCGAAGAACTTTGACCCGAGTGATGTGGAGTCGCTAATACTGAACGTATTTGAGAAAAACGTGATGATGTTCCAGGATTTCCTGAAAAACCTGAACAACAGGCGGTATGCCTATGAGAAGGAGCTGTACAACTCATCGAAGAATGAGGATCTGAAGAGCTTGCTGAACATACAGAAGAGCTTGATTTACTTTGTGACGAACATACGTAGCAATGAGCTGATGATGATGAAGATACAGAGGAGCAACTTCCTGAGAATAAAGGATGAGGACAAGCTGGATATACTGAACGATATAATAATAGAGAACTCGCAGGCGCAGCAGATGAGCGAGATGTACAGCAATATATTGAATGGTACGATGGATACTTTTGCGTCCATTATTTCGAATAACCTGAATGGGGTAATGAAGCGGCTGACCTCTGTAACCATCGTACTGATGGTACCAACCCTGATAGCCAGCTTCTACGGCATGAACGTGGAGCTGCCCTACGAGCACCACCCTTACTCCTTTGTCATCGTGTTTTCGATGTCTATAATACTATCGTTTGCTATGACGGTGTATTTTGTGAAGAGGAAGTGGTTTTAGGGTTTGTGCAGATTACCATGGGTTAATAAGTCAATTAATTTGAGGTGATAGCTTTAGCTAAATGTGGCCGTAGGCATAGCCTACATTCACATATGCCGTAGGTAGTAGCCTACGCCGAGATAGGGAGATGTGAGATTAGTTTGGCCTATTTGTCGACAAGGATGAATAATTATTATGCACCTCTCTAATAACACGGGTGTTTATGATTGCCTTTAGCAATTCATCCCTACAAAATACACCATACGGGTTTGTAGAACCAGGATTTGCATTTGGTTTGCGTGCAGCACCTGTTTTTCTAATATCTATGGGCAATAGACTATGTCAAGATGGAAATTTGGTAAGGTTAAATTCAATTCAGCCGATTTGTCAACAAGGGCGAACGCGTTTCGCCCCTACAGAAATGCACCATACGGGTTGCAGGAGAAATGCTATCGTTTCAAACACCTCTGGGAGATATAGGGCAATATTCGTAAGATCTTTTCGTGATACAGTTACAGAAAATATTATCAAATTAGCCTTATGAAGCCTTATGAAAAGCAGTTTTTAGAAATATTTGAAGAGCATCCCGAGAAAGGAGTAGCATTTTTGGAGGAATACATCAAAACATCTTCGGATGACGAGGAAATGCTTAGCTATGCACTGTTTATTCAAAGTGCGCCGTATGATGATTATCCTACAGCACATAATGTATTACAATCGCTTATTGCTAAGAATCCTTTTAATGCAAGGGTTGTAATAACATTGGCTTATCTTGAATTCATCAATGTAGGAGGAGTTAGTGATTCAACTTTAAAATTGATAAATCAATGCTTAAATCAGATAGATATTCCATATAAGGGAATATTATTTTGTTTGAAAGCTAAATACTACTACTATACAGAGAAAAATCTAAATGAGGCCATAATTAATTTAAAGAAATCCATTGAGATAGATTGTGGAGATTCTTACAATTTTATATTGTTAGGGCGGCTATTGGAAGATAAGCTCTTATTCATTAAGGCATTGAAGAATATAACCAAGGTGTTCGATGAAGAAGATTATAGAAACTATAATCCTTTGGATGTAGATTTTTTTATTAATGAGTCTTTGCGGGGAATTTGGGTTACAAAAGAGAACTATGAAGGATTGCAGGAAGAAATCAATGCAATGTGTAAATAGTATTAATAAGGCAATATCCATTCCCTTGATTCATCTCAAAATCTGTGATGGATAAAACACTTTGCTCCCCTACTATTCCTGCGCCTTATGCAGGTAGGTTTTGGTCTTATCGTTTTTAGTATTGGCGGTATATTCTATATGGGCAGAGTCCATTTCGGTAATGGCAAATACCTTGTCTGCTACGCCTGATTTAGCCACAAAGGGTGAATCTTCGGCGGGGCGGCTTTGGGCGTAGGTATAAATCAATTCTTTACCTTTTAGTATGAAATTGCCTTTTTCTGTATAGGTGCCGATGTTCATGGTGTAGGAGCCATCGCCATTAAAGGTAACATCGGGATTGCCGATGGCATCGCCGGGAAGAGCGGTGCCATTGATTTCGAGCTTGTCGATTTTCCAGGTGCCGGTTAGCTGCCCCTTTTTGGGATTGCAGGCAAAGAGCAGCAGGGCAGCAAGCGCCAGGCTACTGAGGTATAAATTCGAATATGAGTTCTTCACCATCCAGCTTTGTTTTCCATGCCAGCGAATCTTTAGATAGGTGAAGTACGGTGTACTTCACGGGTTGACCGCCATCTTCAATATTTTCCAATGTTTTGCCATCGCTGCTTAGTTCCCATTTGCCGGTTATTTCCTTTTGGGTCTTTGCTACATAGGTACCATTCGCCTTGTACTCCAGCGAAAAGGTCTGCTTCAGTTGAGCCAGTTGTGCATCGATAATTGGCTGCAACTCGGGGCTTAGCTCCTTTGAATATTTCACGTTGGCCAGCTTCCATTTATTTACAATAGCTGCGGTTTCGTGTCCCTGATTGCAGGATGAGCATGCAAACAATACTACAGCGCCAAAAACGAATAAGAGATTCTTCATAAGTGCGAAAATAAGGGGTAATGCCTTTGTTCCTAATATAAAGATGAGCGAGGAGGCGTTTAAACCATTTTTAACCATTTTGGCCTTGCACAGAATCAGCAAACAAATATATTTGTAATACCATTTGATGCTGCGTACAAACCCAAAGCAAGGCATATACAAGGATAAAATTCCGTTATCAGTTTTGATAAGGAATCATTATCAAAAAAAGCGTTTAAAGTATTATCAAAAGGCTGCCGGGAGTGTTATTACTTTTGGAAATGTATTTGTGACACTAAACTGGTTTTAGTGTCAAATTGGTGTCACCACTAATCTATGTA
>DLGO01000048.1:3926-4113 GCA_002482725.1 Bacteroidetes bacterium UBA7692
TGATTTTCAATGAATTGAAAAATTTAGAATTGGAATTCTGACACTAAACAGGTGAGATAAAAGTGGTGTCAATGTTGATTTGAGGTTGTTTTTTATGGGTGGCGGGATAATCAAATTGTGGTGAAATTGGATGATCAAAAATGGAGGATTAAGGATTCTTGAACTCACGTAAGATTAAGAGAGATTC
>DLGO01000048.1:4151-6387 GCA_002482725.1 Bacteroidetes bacterium UBA7692
CGAATAATCATTCGTCCCTACAAAATACAAGGTGTGGCCGATGATCAAAACAGTTATCAAAAATGATTGAAAAACATTATCAAAAAGCTGGCGGAGGCATTGTGATTTGAGGAATGGAAATTGTGACACTAAACCGATTTTAGTGTCAAGTTGGTGTCACCACTAATCTATGTATAGTGAAATGATTTTCAATGAATTGAAAAATTCAGAATCAGGATTCTGACACTAAACGGGTGAAATAAAAAGTGGTGTCAGGGCGGGAAAATGCTGTATTTGGGTGTAATTTTGCCGGAGGTGGAATAATCAATTTTGGGTAAAAAAGGATAATCAAAAAAGAGAGATGAAGGTTAAGTTATTTCTTACAGGTAAAACTACAGACAAAAACATACAGGCACTGCTGCAGGACTATGTGGCGCGGCTAAAGCACTATACTGACTTTGAGGAGGTAATACTGCCGGCCAGCAATAAGGAGGAGGAATGCGCCAACCTGCTGAAGCGCACCCAGGCATCGGATGTGCTGATACTGCTGGACGAAAAAGGGAAACAGTACACCTCGATGCAATTTGCCCAGCAACTGAATACCTGGATGGTAAGCGGTAAAAAGAACCTGGTATTTGTGATAGGCGGTGCTTATGGATTTACCGAGGCGGTGTATGAGCGGGCCGACTATAAGCTGTCGATGTCGGGGTTTACCTTTCCGCACCAGCTGGCGAGGTTGATATTTGCCGAGCAGCTGTACAGGGGATTTACCATTTTGAAGAATGAAAAGTACCACCATGAATAGTCAGAAATATTTTGGACGTATTGGTTTAAATATTCCTATTTTCGAAGCACACTATAATATAGTATGAAGCAACTTCTACTTATTGCCTTTGTGGCATTGGCATTTTTTTCGGAGGCGCAGGTGGGTATCAATATACTGATACCTGATTCGAGCGCGGTATTGCAATTGGAATCCAACAAGAAAGGATTGGGACTAAGCAGACTGACCTCTGCGCAGAGGGATTCTATAAAGTTCCCACTGAAAGGCCTGACGATATTCAACACCCAGGATAGCCTGATAGAATACTGGAATGGCGAGTGCTGGTTGAAAGCCTACCAGAAGAACTGCTACGAGTGCCGCTTTAACATGACCATAAATGACCCATCGGATACGCTGGACAGGGTGCAGGCGGATTCGGTGTTCTCTACCATTACCATAAACCAGACAAACGGACAACAAGATATATCGCTCGTATATATAGCATCTCCCCCACCAGGCGTGCAAATCAGCTTTAATGGCAACACAACGATAGACTCGGCAGGTACCGTGGATATAGTAGTAAAGGCAGACATATTTGCCCAGTCCGGAACCATACCTATTATAATACAGGCATTTTGCGGAGATGAGGTGAAGTTCATTACCTACAATGTATATATAGAGCCATGCGTAAAAGTGACCATACCTACGGATGTAATAGACTACAACCTACAAGCCATGAACAGCACACAGCTGCCTGTAAATGCGCTGAAATGTGTGGTGGTTACGGTTAATAACGGAGTAGTGCTGCACTCGGACACACCGACAATAGCAGCATATACCAGCGGACAGTTGAACCCGCAGTCGATAGTAGCTGTAGTAAACAATGGCGCCATACTGGGCCGCGGCGGTGATGGTGGCTTTGGAGGTACCTTTAATGGATTCCCTCCGGGCAATGCAGGTGAGATAGGTGGAAATGCCATGGACCTGACAACGCGCACTATACTGGTAAACAATGGATCGATATATGGCGGCGGTAGCGGTGGCGGTAGTGTAGGTGTAAGCTTTGGCTTCAGCGTACCGATAGTAGGACAAATAACACTGGGCGTAGGGCTTGGTGGCGGTGGTGGATCGGAATCGGGCCTTGGCGGTAAATCGCCACAGGGAGGTTTCAACATAGGATTCTTTGTAAATGGTACTGATGCCACGGCAGGTCCCAACTCTATACCGGGCGTAGGCGGCTTATTTGCTGCACCTATATCCATACCTATCAGCATTGCTACTATTAATATAATACCTAGCGGTGGCGGAGGCGATGGCGGCGACTTTGGCAAGCAAGGGCAACCGGGCTTTCTGGATCTGGCACTACAAGCATGTGTAGCGATACCAATTATAGGAACAACCTGCATAAACGTACCTATACCGGGCGGACTATTGCCGGCATACGGACCGGTGAGCGGTGCTCCGGGACTGGCTGTGAAGCGCAATGGTAACCCT
>DLGO01000048.1:6392-23241 GCA_002482725.1 Bacteroidetes bacterium UBA7692
ATGGAAGTTATTTCTCTACCCAGGTAAAAGGAACAGTAGCACCATAATTGTTTGATACAAAGACGAGATACAGAAATGAAAAACATACTACTTATAATAACATTGACCCTAACAGCCCTGAATAGCATGGCGTTTGATGGCAAGGTGAAAATGAAATACTACAGCGCGGCAACAGCATTNNCCGCTACCTGGTTTATATCGGGTGAGCGCCTAAAACTGAAGCTGGACTTTACGACAAAGGAAGGAACAACCGAAACGTTCTTTATACCGCAAAAGGAGAAGGCATCTCTCCTATCGTATGCAGTATCTGCAAAGGATAAGGTGTACTATGAGATACCGGCATCATCTCTGGAGCCACACAAAGAGTTTGCGGCAAAGAGGCTGACTGTGAAGGCTACCGGCGAGAAAAAGACTATCGGAGGTGTGGTATGCGAAAAAGTGACGGCTAAATCTGACAATGCCACAGTAGAAATGTGGGTGGCCCCCTGGAACTTTAAAGCATATAGCTACCAGGCATATTTCAGGTCGAACCTTGAGTTTCAGGCATTGGCAGAGATAGAAATGAGTGGATTCCCTTTGGAATCGGTAACAAAGGATTTGGCAGGAAAGGTAATCAGCAGCTATACCTTTGAGGGGTTGACTGAAGGCGCTTTGGGTTCAGCTGAGTTCAACGCACCGGAGGGATATGCGAAGGCAGCGACTAAATAAAGCTACAATCCGGTCAACGGATTTGTATTTATAGCAACGGTTTAAATGATTCAGGACTATATTTGCCGCAAGTTTTTCAGGTGTGAGGTACTGGAATGAGGCAATTTTAACTTTTAAATAGCTGAAAGGCATTTTTATCAGATAAAATTATTGTCCTATTATTTGGAAATTAAAAAAAATAGCGCATCTTTGCGCGCCCATAAAAAGAGGTATAACAAATGGCACGTGTATGTGATTTAACTGGTAAACGCCCTGTATCTGGAAACTCTGTTAGCCATAGCAACAGAAAGACTAAGCGCAGATTTTTGCCAAACATTATAGATAAGCGTTTCTTCATCCCTGAACTAGGTGAATGGATTGAACTACGCCTTTGTACGTCTGCATTGCGCACAATCAATAAGAAAGGTATTTTCCAATACCTGAAAGAGTTGGAAGCAAAAGGATAATTGACATTTTAAAAAAACAGCAGAAATGGCTAAGAAAAGTAAAGACGCAAGAATCCAGGTAATACTGGAGTGTACTGAGCACAAAGCTAGCGGCGCTCCCGGTACATCTCGTTATATGACTTACAAAAACCGTAAGAATACAACAGAGAGATTGGAGTTGAAAAAATTCAACCCGATATTGAAAAAACATACCATTCACAAAGAAATTAAATAAGCATAACCATGGGTAAAGTTTCGAAAAACGCGCGTACTGACCGTACTGCTCAAGTTGGTTCTAAGGACTACGTTAAGGTAATCAAAGCGGTGAAATCTAAAACAGGTTCATCTTATGGTTTCCTAGAGAAAATCATACACAAAGATAAAGTACAGGAATTTTTAGCTCAAAAAGACTAATCAATTCTGTAATTACAGTATACAAAGCCTCTTTATATTTGAAGAGGCTTTTTGTTTTTGCTCCAATCGTTAAAATAAGAGCTAACAGTTAAGCCAAAAGCCTGCTCTATCAAAATTGACTCATGGGTATTTTTAGTTTTTTCACTCGCGAAAAGAAAGAAGATCTGGATAAAGGATTAGAGAAAACCAAAGAAGGTTTTTTCTCTAAGCTGTCGCGTGTTTTTGTCGGTAAGACAAAGATAGATGACGAAGTACTGGACAGGTTGGAAGAGGCTTTGATAACCTCTGATGTTGGTATAGCCACATCGACCAAAATCATCAATCGCATAGAGGCAAGGGCAGCCAGGGATAAGTTCATGAGCGAAACTGAAATGAACAACCTGATACGTGAAGAGATAGAACTAATACTTACAGAGAATAAGCATACAGATGCTGAAGGCTTTGATGTGCCGGAGGGCAAAAAGCCTTATGTAATAATGGTGGTGGGTGTGAACGGCGCCGGTAAGACGACTACCATAGGTAAGCTGAGCCACCAGTTTAAGCTGGCAGGCAAGAAAGTGTTGCTGGGCGCTGCGGATACATTTCGCGCGGCAGCTATAGAGCAACTGGACGTATGGGCGACCCGCTCGGGCGTAGAGATAGTAAAGACCCAGATGGGTGCAGACCCGGCCTCGGTAGCATTTGCTACTTTGGAAAAGGGCATAGCCCTGGGCTCGGATGTAATAATAATAGACACAGCAGGCAGGCTACATAACAGGGTAGACCTGATGAATGAGCTGACCAAAATAAGGAGGGTGATGCAGAAGGTAATACCTGATGCACCGCATGAAGTGCTGTTGGTGCTGGATGGCAGTACCGGACAGAATGCATTTGAGCAGGCGCGCCAGTTTACAGCAGCTACACAGGTTACCGGCCTTGCCATTACCAAGCTGGATGGTACTGCCAAAGGTGGTGTGGTGCTTGGCATCAGCGACCAGTTCAATGTACCTGTAAGGTATATTGGTGTAGGAGAAGCTATAGATAAGCTACAGGTATTCAATAAAAAGCTGTTTGTGGAGTCCCTTTTTAAGGGCAAGGTTTAGACTTATTGGCTATCATGGCCAGCCAAACTGTCCTTAGCTTTATGCCTGGGAAAGTTGAATAGTATGGATGAGATGATAGGGATAAAGAAGATAGAGACCGTAGTAACGGATATCACAATATCAGCTGTTTCACTCATCATGAATTTAGTAACTGCCGACTCCGGATAGAAATGCTCGAATACCGAAAATGTAAGTTTTACGCCCAGGATTCCGATTACAACAAAGGCTGCAGTTTCCAGAAAAGAATACTTATCCATCAGTTTAACGAACCATTGGGCAATAAACCTCATGGCTAGTATACCGATGAACACCCCGGTACAAACAAGGATAAGGTTAGGAGAAAACGCCACTGCGGCAAAGACATTATCAATGGAGAAAGCCATATCCATAAGTTCCACAAGTATCACCGTAGCCCAGAAGTTGCCCAGATAACCTACGGTAACCTTGTATAGCCAATTGCTGCTTTTGTCTATGGTATCATCGTCTTTGGAAGGCGTTCTTTTACTTTTGGCCCATGAGAATACCAGATATAGCAGATATAAGCCGCCCAACGGTTTCAGCCACCAGATACGAATAAGGATGGCAGCGAATATCATAGCAAGCCCTCTGAAAAAGTACGCGCCCCAAATGCCGTATTTGAGCGCTTTCTTCCGTTGGTCACTGGGAAGGTCCATTACCATGGTAGCCAATACGGCAGCGTTATCTACAGAAAGCAGGCTCTCTATGATAACCAGGTTGCCTATGATGGTAAGAGAGGCAACAGGATTAGAAATGATATCCTGCCACTGGGTGCTTAAATAATGAAGTATATCGCTCATGCTGAGAGGTATTGCGCTTTATAAGGTAATGACCACATGGTTTTGAAAAATAACAATGATAGCGGTAATTGGTTTAATCTTTGATCGTAACGCAGTAAAATATTAAGCCCGCAGTTTCGTCTCTACTTCAGAGCACTCATTATCTGCAAGTAAAGAAAGTGAGTTAAGGGGAACCCTCCATTTGTGCAGCAAGTCTGTTTCGGCATACTTACGGAAGTCATTCCTGCGGAGCACTTTGAATGAGGCAATGTTCCTTTTTTCGGTACTTGCAGTTACGGCTGTAACACCATGTTGCTTTTGGGCCCATTTGACCATACCGCCTACGGCTTCGGTCATGTAGCCCTTGTTGCGATAGGCCTCGTATGTACCATAGCCAATCTCTATTTCACCTGCAGAGTTTGGCTCACCGACAAAACAGAGGTCGCCGATCATTTTATTCTCGCTCTTGAGGATCGCAGCCCAAAGAGTAGAGTACAGGTAGTTCTTTCTTTTATCGGCAACATTGGGCAGTATGGTCTGACTGAAGGCCTCCTTCAGTTCATCGGAGATGGTCTTGTTGGTTTCGTTCAAGTCCAGTTCATCCTCCAGGGAATTATCGTCCCTGAGGTATTTGATGAGCTGGTCGTAGGTTAATGGAATCAATAACAGCCTTTCTGTTTCTACTTTCACGTTTACTGTACCTGATTATCTGAGTAATGGATGGCAAATATAGTACAAGCCTGCAATCTGCCTTTCACTATTTATTTACTATAGGTCGAATTTGATGCCCTGTGCCAATGGCAGGGTGCTGCCATAGTTGATAGTGTTGGTTTGCCTGCGCATATAGTTGCGCCATGCATCGCTACCACTTTCGCGGCCACCACCGGTTTCCTTTTCACCACCAAAGGCACCGCCAATCTCAGCACCGCTGGTACCAATGTTTACATTAGCTATGCCGCAGTCGCTCCCATTGGCAGAAAGGAATAGTTCTGCCTCGCGAAGGTTTAGGGTCATAATAGAAGACGACAGGCCTTGTACCACGCCATTTTGTAGCTCGATAGCCTCTTCAATAGTATCGTACGGCATGATGTTGAGTATAGGTGCAAAAGTCTCGTGCTGGACTATCTTCATGGCATTGTTTGCCTCAATGATACAAGGCTTTACATAGCAACCGCTTTCGTAACCTTTGCCCTTAAGAATGCCACCTTCTACGAGTACTTTACCACCTTCTTTGACAGCCTGTTTTATGGCCTTGTCGTACATGGCAACCGCGTCCTTATCTATAAGTGGTCCAACGTGATTGTTGGAGTCCAAAGGGTCTCCGATCTTTAGTTGACCATAGGCTTTTTTAAGCCGTTGTTTTAGTTCGGCAAACTTGCTCTTATGGATGATAAGGCGACGGGTAGTGGTACAGCGCTGACCCGCAGTGCCTACTGCTCCGAATACTACTCCTGGTATGGCGATATTCAGGTCTGCATGCTCGCTGATAATGATGGCGTTGTTGCCGCCTAGCTCTAAGAGACTCTTACCTAGCCGGGCAGCTACATTCTGGGCTACTAGCTTACCCATACGAGTAGAACCTGTCGCAGAGATAAGCGGTACACGGGTATCACGGGCCATAAGTTCACCGATGGACCTATCCCCTATTACCACGCTGCTTATGCCTTGCGGCAAGCCATTTTCAGTAAATACTTTGGCAGCTATATTTTGGCAAGCTATGGCGCATAAAGGAGTCTTTTCGCTGGGCTTCCAGATGCATACGTCGCCACAAACCCAGGCAATGGCAGCATTCCAGCTCCATACGGCAACAGGGAAATTGAATGCACTGATGATGCCCACTATGCCTAGTGGATGCCACTGCTCGTACATGCGGTGAAGTGGACGCTCACTATGCATGGTAAGCCCATGCAGCTGACGGGATAGCCCAACTGCAAAGTCGCAGATGTCTATCATTTCCTGCACTTCGCCTAAGCCTTCCTGCAGACTCTTTCCCATTTCGTAGCTTACGAGCTTGCCCAATGGTTCCTTGTATTTCCTAAGCTCTTCTCCTATCTGGCGCACTATTTCGCCGCGTTTGGGAGCGGGGATGTTCTTCCATTCAGCAGCGGCTTTTTGGGCTTGCTTTACTATAGCATTGTAATCCTTATCTGTAGCGGATTCTACGGTAGCGATAAGCTTGCCATCTACTGGTGAAAAAGACTCTATTCGCTCACCTTTAGTTTTAGTCCAGGTACTTCCTGTACTTGCTCCGAAATTCTCTGCTTTTATGCCTAGTTGTTCAATTACCTCTTTCATGCTATTTCAATTTCAGGTGCCAAAGTAGCAAACTTGTTTTGCCCTGTATAACGGTAATGCACATTAAAGCGTTTATAGTGCTATAGATTTTCCAATAACTCTCAATTAGTATTACAATATGAAAGCTTTAACAAAAATCTTACTTGCTTTATTTCTTCTTCTAACCACCTCTGCAATAGCTTTTTCCCAGGTAGAAAAAGGCGCCGTTTTAGTTGGAGGGAGCATAGGCTTTGAATATAAAGGCCAAAAGAATGCAAGCACCATTAACCTTAATATACTGCCACGTGTTGGTTACTTTACCGGTAAGCACTTTATGATTGGCTTTAACCTTGGTTATGATTTTACCAAGGAGAAAATCACCTATGTTGTAGATCCTATAAGTGGGGCAAAAACAAGCAGCTACAGGATTAATCACGGACTGCTAATAGGACCGATTTTCAGGCCTTATTACATGCTTGCACCTAAAGTGGCTATTTTTACCAATATATCTCCCATGTTCGGGATAAGTGAATACCGCCTAGGTAAGTCTATCAAAGACTCAAGAAATATCACTAAATCCTTTGTATGGCAAATTGGGCCAGGTATTGACATCTTTGTCACCAAAAATGTGGCCATCGAATTCTCTGTTTATTACCAAGGTTCGTACAATAACAACTACCTGAAAGATGACAATCTGGTAATACCCAACACAAGCAATAAGTACGTGCTGCATGGAGTTAATACTAACCTGGGCTTCAACTATTTCTTCCTTGCTAAAAAGACTACTCCAACCGCAAAGCCTTAAACGCTAACTGCGCTTTCCTTTTTTTGTCCTGCTTCCAGTTCACGAGCCAGGTCTCCTACAATCTCACCTACAGGCCTTACGCTTTTAACGTATTCAATAGAAGGACCTGCGCACCACATAGTTTGGTAAGTAGCACTAAAAGCGGCTTTTTCCAATAGCTTCATGCCTCTATAAAAGGTCAGCATCTTGGCATATTTCTTTAGTTTCTTATTGCTGTTGATTATCTTCTCGAGCCAGTTTTGCTCAGTACCAATCTTCTGTACATAAGGGGTATTGATTACTGTGCAAGGTGTGCCGGACAACTTGGTTGTAAGCACTATATCCTTCGCGCCATATTGCACACAGGCGTCTTTATATTCTTTGGTAACAGGAGCTTCAGTCGATGCTATGAAGATACTGCCCATAGAAACCCCGCAAGCGCCATACTCTATAACATTATGTATATCCTTTCCATTGCCCACACCACCGGCACAAATCACAGGTATCTTGCAAACTGCCTGTATACCTTCTATTAATTCTTTCGGCGATAAATTACCTGCGTGTCCACCAGCCTGGTTGCTTACTGCTATTACAGCATCTGCACCCATAGCCTCTACCTTTTGGGCAAAAGCTACATCGGTCACATCGCAAAATACCTTTATGCCCTTTTGTTTACAGGCATTAATAACCTGCTCAGGACTACCAAGGGATGTTATAATGTAAGATACATCAAAATCAAGGCATGCCTGTAGTTGTTCAGCTGCCTTTATGTTAGACTTATTTACTATTATATTTATGCCAAATGGCTTATCCGTTGCATCCTTTATATCTGCTAATGCCTTTCTGAATTCAGTATCTGTCCTGTAGTTCAGCGCAGGAATGGAGCCTGTAATCCCGGCTTTAGCAGCCTCAATTACCATTGCAGTATTGCTCACCAAAAACATTGGGGCCATAATTATCGGATAGTCTATATCCAGCATTCGGGTAAGGGCGGTATCTATTTTTGCCATGGGACGTTGATGTTTATATTTTGAAATGTAAGTAAAATATATGTAAGTGCAAACCTGTATAACTAAATTTTAAGCAACGATATTTGCAAAATGGTAATACGAGAAGTTGTTTCCCAACAAGAGATATCCGATTTTCTGGAATTGCCTTATATCATCTATCAGGGTGACAACCAATGGATTCCACCATTGAGGCAGGACATCGAAATGGTTTTTAATAAGGCTAAAAACCCGTATTTCTCTCATGGAACCTGTATCCGTTGGATACTATATAATGATACCCAACAGCCCATCGGTAGAATAGCAGCCTTTATTAATAATAAAACTAAGGATACTGAACCACAGCCAACCGGCGGTTGTGGTTTCTTTGAGTGCATCAATGATAAACCGGCAGCCACCCTTCTTTTCGATACTGCCAAAAACTGGCTTGTCGCCCAAGGTATAGAAGCCATGGATGGCCCTATCAATTTCGGTGAAAAGAATGCCTGGTGGGGCTTGCTGGTTGATGGGTTCATTCCTCCTGTTTATCAGATGAACTACAATCCTCCTTACTATAAGAAGCTATTCGAGGATTATGGCTTTACCACCTATTTCGAGCAATACTCTTATAGCATAGATATTAACGCTGAAAGACCAGAAAAATATAACGTGGCAATTCAGAAATATCTCGCAGACCCGGATTTCGAGTTCCGGCATTTTGAGGCAGGCAAAGCCGGGCAATATGCTGCCGATTTTCGTACAGTCTACAATGCGGCCTGGAGCATCCACCCGGGATTTAAGCAGATGAGCGAAAAGCAAGCCCAGAATATCATCAAAGCCTTAAAGCCCGCCATTATTGATTACCTGGTTTGGTTTGCCTATCACAAAGGCCAGCCAATAGCTATGTTCATCATGTTGCCTGAGCTCAACCAGTGGTTCAAAAAGCTGAATGGCAACCTGAATCTTATTGGCAAGCTACGCTTCCTTTGGATGAAGCATTTCGATGCCAGCAACCGCAAGATATTCGGCATCGTATTTGGCGTAGTACCGGAGTTCCAGAAGAAAGGCATGGAAGGTGCAATTGTGATGGCTGCCGACAACGTAATCAGGCCTAAAAAGCGTTGGGATATTATTGAGCTTACATGGATTGCTTCATTCAATCCGCGGATGCTAAAGACCGTGGAAACACTTGGCGGAAAGCTAATCAAAACCCATATTACCTACCGCTTAATGTTTGATAAGTCAAAGGGAATCGTTCCACACGAAGTAATCCATTAAGAGAACTTCTGCAATAATTGCTGCCACCAGCTTGGCTCTTTGGCAGGCTTTGGCTTCTCTATCATTACGAACACATCCTCATTCTCTTTCTTCATCCAGTAGCGCTCGCGGGCGTATTTCTCCTGTGTTTCGGCATTGGTACTAAGCTCAGCATATTGCTGCTTGGTCTTGGCTACTTCTGTCACATAAAATGCCTTCTTTTCCAGCAGGGCATCCAGTGCTGCGCTTCTCTTATATTGCTCTATAGCATTGTTCTCATCAAAAAATACCATCCAGGTACCATAAACCAATACTGTTATCACGAAAGGATTCCGCAGTATAGAAGGCACCTGATACCAGAAAGAAAGTAGCTTGCTTTTCACAACTGCTAATTTGGGCTTAATTCAGCCGACTCCTCTTTGATAACGCTGTGGATAATCGCTCATTGTATCCCTGACCATACAAGCTTACCACAAATTCATTGCCATTTTCATTAGGATTTGCTTTATTTGCACCGCATTGGTTCAGAAGTCAACAAAAATTGTTGATGTATGATGAAAAGGGAATCGCGTGTAATTCGCGGACAGTCCCCGCTGCTGTAAGCTCCGCATAGCTTACCTGTATTCTAGCCACTGTCTTGAAAAAGATGGGAAGGCACAGGTAAGTGGAGTAAGTCAGAAGACCTGCCAGAGCAAGTATTTCATTAACGCTTTCGGGAAGAAAGGCGGAAAAGTGAGTGACTATTCCGGATACAGTTGCCATTTTACGTTTTAAGCTCGAAGGGTATTTTTTAAACACCTTTCAAAAAAGACATGAAAAAGATTTACATGGTCCTTGCGGCAGTTATTACAAGCTGTACCGCTTTCTCTCAAACAGTTTCTACATTCGAAAACATCGTGCTTGGCACCGACACATTCAATGATGGTCGCGATACCAGCGGTGGTTTTCAATCAGGCAATGCCTTCTTCAGCAATACCAACTCTGGTGGCTATGCTACTGGTTTCTCGGTAACCAACAAAACCAACATCGACTCTGCCGGATATACTAACTCGTATAGTGCCATCACAGCGGGTGGATATTCCAGCACCAACTATGCAGTTGCCAACGTAAGTGGAGATGCTGCTAAGGTGAAGCTTTCGGGCACGGCTGCCGGCAAAACAGTCAACGGATTTTATGTAACCAATACCACTTATGCTTACCTGAGCATGAGGGATGGGGATCAATTCGCTAAAAAATTCGGTGGTGCTACCGGAAATGATCAGGACTTCTTTCTGCTTACCATTAAGGCATGGAGTGCAGGTGCTTTGAAATCCGACTCGGTAAACTTTTACCTGGCAGATTTCAGGGCAGCCAACAATTCTCAGGATTTCATTCTGGATGCATGGTCATGGGTAGATCTTAAATCCCTTGGCAACGTTGATAGCCTGGTATTCTACCTTACCTCTTCAGACGTGGGCAACTTTGGCATGAACACTCCTTCTTACTTCGCTTTGGACAACTTTACTACCAGCGATGGCGTTACAGTTTTATATGAAATAGCTTCTGCCAATTCTTTGAAAGCCTATCCTAATCCGGTTTCTAAAGGATCTTCCCTGAACATCGAACTGGACGAAACAGTTAGTAACGAAGTGTCAGTTTTCACCATAGCAGGTCAACAGGTGTCTAGTGCTACTATCAGCAACAGCAAGCTGCACACCTTATCTACTATCAATTTTACAACTGGCGCTTATATAGTTAAAGTAACCAACAGCAACGGTACAGCCACTACACGAGTAATAGTTCAGTAACATCAACCTTACTGAGTTTTGAAATCTCTCTCCGGCACATTTTTATCAATAGCCACACGAGCATTCGTGTGGCTATTGATGTTTTTATACGGCAGTTTTTTCAATTCGCTGTATGCCATTACAGATTCCGTGCAGCTGAATGAGATTACCATTATCGACTCTAAGCAATCGGATAAAATCGGCCGCTACAGCTTCTCTAATCTGGACGATTACGGCGCCAAACGTCTCACCAGTTTGCTCAATGACCTTTCCGGCATCTACCTGAAAAACTATGGTAATGGCCAGTTGACTACACTTGCTGTGCGCGGTACATCTGCCAGCCAAACCGAAGTGCTGTGGAATGGTGTCCGTATCAATTCACCAATGTTAGGACAAAGCGACCTGTCACTTCTCAGCGCTGGCTTTCACAATAAGCTTTCCCTCCAGTACAATACTATAGATGCCGCCATTGGTGCAAATCTTCAGTTGATTAATGAGCCAGAAAAGGTAACCGGCGCACAGTTCAATGGTGCGGTACGCGCAGGTAGCTTTGGACTTTTCGAGGCTATTCTTCAGGCAAAGTATGGCATCCGCTCATTCAATGCAGCCACCAAATTCATCATCCAGAAGTGCGACAACAACTTCCGATTGCCGGATATTGCCGTCAATAAAAAGCAGCCCAATGCAGCCATTCTTCAATGGTCTCTCTTTCAGGAGTTTAACCTGAACCTGAAAAAGCAGCACGCGCTTAGTGCCTTTATCTGGTACACACAGGCAGAGCGTGAACTCCCGCCTACAATATTTCAAAGAACGAGCAAAGCCTCTCAGGACGATGCTTCGCTGCGCCTGCAGCTCAGGTATAAGTGGAACAGCTCTTTCTGGAACTTGCAGATAGCTTCTACTTATGTTATGGATAAGCTGCGCTATATCAATCCTGCCATATATACCGACGACTTCAGCGTTTCACATGCCTTTCGCAACCTGGTTACGCTGGGCTTCAAAAAGAAACAGTTCCATATCAACGCCAAACTTACTGCCGATTACGAACGGGCAATGAGCGATGGTTATGGAGGCACCAAAAGTAGGCCGCTGGGTGGCATTAATGCCGAAGCCGGTTACTACTTCATCAAGCCGCGTATTCAAACACGTATTGGTGTCAGGCAAGAGATTATGAAGTCCATCTTCTCCCCTTTCATGCCTTTCATTTCTGCTAATATCAACAGACCCTTCGGCAACCATATTATCGCTGCTGAAGTTACAGCCAAGCGCAGCTTCCGCTTTCCCACGCTCAACGACCTCTACTGGGTCAATGCCGGCAATCCCCGCCTGAAGCCTGAAGACGCATGGAACGGTGAGCTTATCCTTAAATACGCCTACCACAGCTACTTCACCATCAGTGCATCCAATTACTATATTTATGTAACCGATTGGATACAATGGACACCCGATGAAAACGGCAACTGGACTCCCTCTAATATCAAGAAGGTCTTTTCCCGTGGTGCCGAAATCAATATGCAACTGCGCAATGGGGAGCTGAACCCAATGAAGTTCCATGTCCAGCTCGAGGCAAGCTATTGCTTCACCAAAACTACCCAGCTTAGCGCAGGCTCTGGCAACGACCGCGCCAAAGACAAGCAGCTGATATATGTGCCAGTGCACAAATTCACCTCCTCAGTTACGCTGGCATACCGCAACTTCTACCTTAGGCCGATTGTACGCTACACCGGCCTGCGCTTTATCAGCACCGACAACTCAAGCTACCTGCCTGCATACCTACTCATGGATATAGAAGCCGGCAAGGCATTCAACTTCAACAAGAATACCTTCGCCCTTAGCATTAGGGTAAATAATATGACAAACAAAAGCTACCAGGATATAGCTTCGCGGGCGATGCCCATGCGAAACTTCGAGGCCTGCTTCAAAATGAACATTCAATAATGAACATATATCAACGACTTTCGGCCATTAAAAACCTCACAGCTTACTTGCTGCTATCGGCTACGCTCCTTTCCTTATCTGCATGCAAAAAGGATAAGGACAACGACGATAAGCTCGACAACACAACCGCCCGCAGGGTGCTATTGGTAAACGAGGGTGGCTTCCAGTTCGGCAACGCTTCCCTTTCCGTTTACCTGCCCGATTCTCTGCAGGTATTCAACGACCTGTTCCGCTCGGCTAACAATGCCGCCCTTGGCGATGTTGCCCAGTCAGCAATCTACAGGGATTCTCTGCTTTATGTGGTGGTCAACAATTCTACCAAGGTGGAAGTGCTGGACAGGACTACCTTCGAGCGAAAAACTACCATCAATATACCGGGATCATCTCCGCGCCACATCCATTTTATCAGCAGCGAAAAAGCATACCTTACAGACTTGTATGCGGATAAGATCTGGATATTCAACCCAACAACAAATACTGTTCTTAGCAGCATTGATGTGAATGGCTGGACAGAAGAAATGGTGGCCATCGGTACAGATGTTTATGTACCCGAGCGCACTACGCTAAATGGGCCATACCGTGCAAATATCCTGGTGATAAACTCAGGCAGTAACCAGATAACCAAGACCATTCCATTGGTAGGTGAGCCAAACAGCATCGTAAAGGATAACCTGGACAACGTCTGGGTACTGTGCAATAGCAACACCTCCAAATCCAAGGCAGCCATGCTCTACAAGATCAGCGCTACCACCCAGTCTATTAGCGACTCATTTGCCTTTGCATCAGCCGCCTCGCCTACATGCCTTAGAGTAAATAAGCAGGGAAACAGCCTGTACTACTACGCTAAGGGAATCTACAAAATGGCTGCCACAGACAATACCCTTCCTGTATCTGCATTTATCAGCACCAGTGGCAAAAACGTCTATGCGCTGAATATTGACCCAACTAATGAAGACATATACATCAGCGATGCGCTGGACTATGTTCAGTCAGCAAGTATCTCCCGCTACGACAAAAACGCCAACCTTATTCAAAGCTTCGTTGCAGGCATTAATACCAACCAATTCGTATTCGAATGAGCAAGCTAAACTTCAGATATTCCCGCCATTTCCGGTTGCTGCCATTGCTTTTCGCGGCTTTGGTTCTGCTGCATAGTTGCTCTGGCGACAACGCCCCAAAACAGGCCCAGCACTGCTACCCTACCGATACCCTTTTGTTAAAATACGCTAGGGGATTCCGTGTAGAATACTACAATGGCTTCAAGGTAATTACCTTGATGGATGCCGGCAACACGGCCAAAGTGCTGGCGCAATATGTCGTTTATCCCAAAGGCAAAACAAAGCCGCTCGACTTCAACAAAGCTGTTGCGGTGCAAACCCCTCTTGGCAAATCAGTATGCCTATCCACTACACAGATTGGTATGCTCAGTCCATTGGGCTTGCTAGATAGTATCTGCGGTGTCACCGATGCTAAGCGCGTCTACCATCCTTATGTGCAGCAGCTATTACAGGCAGGCTCCATCAAATCACTGGGAGATGGCAATATCGACTACGAGAAGCTGGTAGAGTTAAAGCCTGAGCTTGTCCTGGCATATAGCTTCAACGAAGGCGGCAACTCTCAGGCAAAGCTCGAAGCCCTGCACCAGAATATTTTCCTTATCAACGATTTCAACGAAAAGGAACCGCTGGCACGTGCCGAATGGATAAAGTGCCTGGCCGCATTATACGATAAGGAAGCCCTGGCCGATAGCATCTTCAACAGCATAGAAGCCGAGTACCTGGCAGCCAAACAGCTTGCATCAAAAGCCACATCCAGGCCTACCGTTTTCTGCAATATGCCATGGGGCGGTATCTGGTACCTGCCAAGTGGCCGCAACTACTTTACCAACTTTATAGAGGATGCCAATGGTAACTACCTGTGGAAAGAAGACACCACATCCCGCACACTCAACCTCGATGTAGAGGCCGTAATGCTCAAGGCTATCAACGCCGATATTTGGATAAATCCAAATGAGGCTGTTAGTTTGCAGGAAATGAAGCAGCAGAGCAGCAAGTTCACCTTATTCAAGGCATACAAGCAAAAGCAGGTGTTCAATAACAATGCCCGCCAGACCAAAGATCGTGGCCTCGACTTTTGGGAAAGTGGTACCATGAACCCTCACCTCATTCTGAAAGACCTGATAAAGATATTCCACCCTGAATTGCTTCCGGGCGACACCCTCACTTACTACAAACGCCTGCCCGATGCATAAGCCGCGGCACTATATCACGCTGCTTGCCTTTGGCTTTGCAGCTATTATAGTACTGTTGCTGCAGCTGGTATTAGGCTCCGTGCATGTTCCCATGGCTACTGTATGGGATACACTTTCAGGTGCCAACACCGACCCTGTATTCAATGAGATTATCCTCAACGGCCGCTTGCCATCTGCCATAGCCTCCTTATTGGCTGGCGCGGCATTGTCCATTAGCGGTCTGCACATGCAGATACTCTTCCGCAATCCCATTGCCGGGCCTTATGTACTGGGCATCAGCGCAGGGGCTAACCTGGGTGTGGCCTGCCTGCTTATGCTATCAGGCTTCATATCTGCCAACAGCATCCTGTATACACTTTTTGCCAACGAGTGGAGCATTAGCATAGCCGCAGCCTTAGGTGCGGCCGTGGTTTTCAGCCTCATTATCTCTACAGCTTTCCGCATCCGCAACGTGGTTTCTCTGCTTATCATCGGCCTTATGCTTGGTAGCGCCATAGGTGCCTTGGTAGAACTCATGGAAGCCTTTGCCTCAAAGGATGAGCTGCGCGCTTATGTCCTTTGGACTTTTGCTTCTTTCCGCCAGGTTACCATGTCGCAGGTATATGTCATGGGCTTCATTTTTGCTATTGGACTTGCACTTTCTTTATACCTTATCAAACCATTGCAAGCCATGCTCGCAGGAGAGCAATACGCCATCACCATGGGCATCAATGTTGCCCGCACCAGGCGTATGGTGGTTATTTGCACTGCCTTGCTGGCGGGTAGCATCACTGCTTTTTGTGGCCCGGTGGCTTTCGTTGGCTTAGCGGTACCGCATATCTGCCGCATGATTTTCAGGACTTCCGACACTAAGCTGCTTACCATCGCATGCCTTACCTTGGGCGCTTTGATTTGCGCTACCTGTAGCCTCATAGCCACTTTACCGGGCAGCGAGCGGGCATTGCCGTTAAACGTTATCACCTCCCTGCTAGGCGCACCCTACGTTGTTTGGCTTATTTACTCACGCTCCAAGACCATGTAATGCTGCAGCTACAACAACTTACATTGGGCTTTGAGCCAACCCGCCACCTGATACAGGATGTACAGGCCACTACAACAGCAGGCGACTGCATAGCGTTGTTTGGCTTGAACGGTACCGGCAAGTCTACGCTACTGCGTACCATAGCGGCGTTGCAGCTGCCTCAATCTGGCCACGTATTGCTGAATGGCACAGATGTAAATGCTATTGGGGCAAAACAGCGTGCCTCGCAGATCGCCATGGTACTTACCGATCGCATAGAGGCCGATTACCTAAATGTCCGTGATGCCATTGCACTTGGCCGTATCCCGTTTCTGGACTGGACAGCCAGCCTGAAACAGGAAGACAACCGCATCATATCCGAAGTTATAGCTAAGCTTTCGCTCCAACCGTTTGAGCAGCGCTTTATCCAATCTCTCAGTGATGGCGAGCGCCAACGGGTTATGATTGGCCGCGCCTTGGCTCAGGAGGCCGGGCTTATACTCATGGATGAACCTACTGCCTTTCTCGACTACCGTAATAAGGAGGCCATATTCCGCCTCATGAAGCAGATAGCCGAAGACATGCGCAAGGTAGTGCTTATATCTACCCACGACCTGGAGTACGCGCTGCAGCACTGCAACCGTTTCTGGATCATTCAGCAGCAGCAATTCTTCGATACCCGCGATCCGGCTGAGGCCCGAAAAATATTGATGGCGGTTTAACTTGCTTGTGCTTATTTAGCACTATTGTTTCAATAAATAAAGAACGACCAATGGAATACAGAAGACTGGGCAAAACAGGCCTGCAAGTCAGCGCACTCTCCTTCGGCACATGGGTAACTTTTGGCAGCCAGATCGGTGACGATGTAGCTGAGCAGTTACTGGTTACCGCTTACGAAAACGGTGTCAACTTCTTCGACAATGCCGAGGCATACGCCAGCGGCAAAAGCGAGATTGTGATGGGCAACATTCTCAAAAAAATGGAATGGGACCGCAGCACTTACCTTGTTTCCAGCAAGGTTTTCTGGGGTGGGCAAAAGCCTAACCAGAAAGGCCTTATGCGCAAGCATGTAATAGAAGCTTGCCACGCTGCGCTCAGGCGTTTGCAGGTCGACTACCTCGACCTTTTCTTCTGCCACCGCCCCGATATCCATACACCTATAGAGGA
>DLGO01000048.1:23258-32678 GCA_002482725.1 Bacteroidetes bacterium UBA7692
AAACAGTATGGACCATGCACAACCTCATCCAGCAGGGCAAGATTCTCTACTGGGGCACCAGCGAATGGACAGCCCAGCAGATTACCGAGGCGCACTATTGGGCCGAAAAGCACAACCTCATAGCGCCTGTCATGGAGCAGCCGCAATACAACCTGTTGCAGCGCGCTAAGGTAGAGGGCGACTTCCTGCCTGTCTACAAAACCTTTGGCCTCGGCACCACTATCTGGAGTCCCCTTGCCAGTGGCTTGCTTACCGGCAAGTACATAGACAATGAGGTAGAAAGCTCTACCCGCCTGGGTCTTGCTAATATGCAGTGGCTGAAAGACCGCGCACTTGGCGAAACAGACAACCTGCAAAAGATAAAGCAGCTGAACGAGCTGGCTAAAAGCCTGGGCGTTTCGCTTACGCACCTGTCGCTTTGCTGGTGCCTGAAGAACCCCAACGTATCCACCGTTATCCTTGGTGCTTCCCGCGTAGAGCAGTTGCAGGACAACCTTGGCTGCTGGTCCGCCATGCCTAAGCTTACCGATGAAGTAATGGCCCAAATTGAAGCCATCGTTCAGAACAAGCCGGTTATACCTGAGTATTAAGCACCTCGTCTTTTATCATATTTCCCGCCCCTGTAGCAGTTATGCGCAGGGGCGGTTTTATTTTAGTCCTGGTGTATGGCCTCCTTTTTCAACCGGGTAGCCAGCTCTTCGCCAAGGTACTTTTCTATCAGGCTGTGTGCCACGTATATCAGCGGTGTTAGCACTATAGCCATAATGAATTTATAGATATAATTGACCGTGCATACAGCTAATACCAATTGTATAGTCCATTGCTGCGGACTGCCAATCTTAGAGATATAGAAAGCGTAAAACAATACCACAAAAGAGTCTATCAGCTGAGAAACCAGCGTGCTTCCTGTAGACCGCAGCCAGATATATTTATCGCCTGTCTTTTCCTTTATCCAGTGGAACACCGTTACATCCACTATCTGCGAAATAATGAACGCCAGCAACGACCCTACTATAATACTGTTACCCTGCCCGAATATCGCATCGTAGGCATTCTCATAGTTCAGGTCTTTGCCAAAGTTAGAGCTGTTCACCCACCAGGATGCAGGCTCTGTGCGCATGGCGCCGCTTAGCATCACAAAGGAATAAGCTATCATGGCAGCGCCAATAAAGGATAAGAAACGAACGCCTTTTTTACCAAAATATTCATTGATGATATCTGTCATGATGAACACAAACGGCCACAACAGCACGCCACAAGTCAGGTTAAAACCCACTATCTTTTCACCAAAGAAATTGAACTCCCATGGCTTAGTACCCAGTGTATCATCGAGCGAAAATATCTTAACACCCATAAACTCTGCCACCAACGCATTGGCTAGAAAAAATGAGGCAAGCACTATAAACAGCCGCGTGGCTTTCGAATCCAGGAGACGCATGTCGTGTTGGTTATCGGTATGTTGTTATACTACTATATTGATGATCTTTCCTTTCACAAATATCACCTTCTTCACAGCCTTGTCTTCCATCCATTTCTTTACGTTTTCCAATTCTGTCACCTGCGCCAGAACCTCGTCCTGCCCAAGGCTAAGCGAAAGCTCAACAGTAGCACGTAGCTTTCCATTCACACTCACAGGGTAGTTGAAGCTGCTCTCTACAAGATAGGCTTCGTTGAACTGCGGGAACGATGCCAGATGTATGCTTTCCGTATTGCCCAAAGCTGCCCACAGTTCTTCTGTGGTAAATGGTGCAAACGGTGCCAATGCAATCACTAGCTCATTCAGTATGGCATGCTTGCTGCATTTCAATTCTGTCAGCTCATTTATAGCAATCATAAAGGCAGATACCGAAGTGTTGAAAGACAAATGTTCCATGTCATATTCTATCTTCTTCAATAGCTTGTGCAATATTTTCAATTCTGCAGGAGTCGCATCATCCGTAGTTACTTTAAAGCCTGCTTTATCATCATAGAACAAACGCCATAGCTTGCGCAAAAATCCGGCAGTACCGTTTATGCCCTTCTGGTCCCACGGCTTGCTTTGCTCCAAAGGACCAAGGAACATCTCGTACATACGGAAACAGTCTGCCCCGTATTCCGCAATTATATCATCAGGGTTTACTACATTATATTTCGACTTGGACATTTTTTCTACTTCTGCCTTAGTCTTGAAATCACGTGAAGGATTTTCAATCGGATTCAAATTTTCATAAAAATTGCCTTTGAAGTATATTCCTCCTCTACAAACAAAAGCAGCATTTTCCTCTTCGATTCTCCAATTTATGTATTGCTCAATATCCAAGACTCCGTTAGGATTTACAAAGTCAATTTGAACATTTTTTGCCAATTTGATAAATTCTCTTGAATAGGTCGGTAAACAATCTATGGCATCCGCGCTATAATATATTCTGCTTGCTTTTTCGGGAAGCGTGCATGATGATCCTTCATAGAAAATGGTGTTTGATGTTCGCTCAACATGTGAACCAAGTTCGTCGTTATGAGCATCATACAGAATCTTTTGTGATACACCCGTTATCATGCCCTGATTAACCAGCTTCTTAAACGGTTCATCAAACTTCAAAAAGTCAAGGTCGTGCAATACTTTGGTAAAGAACCTTGAGTACAGCAAATGCCCTACAGCATGCTCACTTCCACCCAGGTACAAGTCTACCTGCTGCCAATAGTCCAACGCCTCTTTGCTGGCAAAAGCATGCGCATTGTTTGGGTCCATGTACCTTAGGAAATACCAGCTGCTGCCTGCATAGCCCGGCATAGTATCTGTTTCGTAATTATTGGCTACCCAATCTGCGCTATTTGCAAGCGGAGAGCGGCCATCGCCTCCTGCCTTAAAGTTGCTTACCGCTGGCAATTCCAATGGCAACAAACTTTCGTCCAGTGCAAAAGGTATATCTGCAATATCATCCGGATTTTCATCCGCAAACGGAGAATCAGGCACACCAAATACCTTGTATTTTATCGGGAACGGCTCGCCCCAATAGCGCTGCCTGCTAAAGCTTGCATCGCGCAGCTTGTAGTTTACCTTGCGCTTGCCTATACCTAAGGTTTCTATCCTATCCAGCATGGCGCTTATGGCGTCCTTCACTTCCATACCATCCAAAAAGTCCGAGTTGATCATCTTGCCTACCTTGTCTTCTATGGTAGCGCCCTCGTACATGCTCTTGTCTATTACCTCTATTATAGGCAGCTGAAATTTCTCTGCAAATTTCCTGTCGCGCTCATCATCGGCTGGCACCGCCATTATAGCGCCTGTGCCATATCCTGCAAGCACATACTCGGCTATGTACACAGGCACATCATTGCCTGTTACAGGGTGCACCGCATAGGAACCTGTAAAGGCACCCGTTACGCGTTTCTCCTGCTGCCTTTCTACATCAGTCCTGCTTTTTACATAGGTCAGGTATTCGCTTATGATTGCCTTTTGGTCATCAGTAGTTATAAGGCTTACCAGTTCGCTTTCCGGTGCCAGCACCAAAAACGATACACCAAACAGCGTATCAACCCTTGTGGTAAATACCTGTATCACCAGCTCACCATTAACAAGCGGTGCATTTACTTTAAAATCTACAATGGCTCCCTCGCTCCTGCCTATCCAGTTGCGCTGTTGTTCTTTTATCGAGTCGCTCCATTCTATCCGGTTCAGTCCTTCCAGCAACCTGTCGGCATATTCAGTTATGCGCAGGCTCCATTGACGCATCTTCTTTTTGGTTACAGGGTATCCGCCCCTTTCGCTTTTGCCGTCCTTTATCTCATCATTTGCCAATACGCTGCCCAGGGCCTCGCACCAGTTTACCTCTGTGCTGGACCTGTACACCATGCGGTAGTTCTGTAGTATCAATTCCTTTTTGTGCTCAGGAAATATACTCCAGTCTGCCGCGGTAAATACAGGATGCGCCTCTTCGTCGAACTGTATCCATGTATTATCGCAACCAAAGGCTGCAAAGCGCTTTACAAGTGTCTCTATGCTTTCGGCCTTATTGGTTTCGCGGTTGTACCAGCTTTTGTATAGCTGCAAAAACAACCACTGCGTCCATTTGTAATAACCCGGCTCGCAGGTTACCACCTTGCGGTCCCAGTCGTAGCAAAAGCCGATTTTGTCCAGCTGCTCCTTATACCGCGCCATTGCCTTCTCGGTAGTTATGGCCGGGTGAGTTCCTGTTTCTATGGCATATTGCTCAGCAGGCAAACCAAATGCATCATAGCCCATCGGGTGCAGCACATTATATCCTTTCAATCGTTTGTAGCGCGCATATATATCGCTGGCTACATAGCCCAGCGGGTGCCCCACGTGCAGGCCCGCACCACTCGGGTACGGGAACATATCCAGTACATAATACTTAGGCTTGCTGGTATCTTCCGTCACTTTGTACAGCTGTTTTTCAGCCCATACCTTCTTCCACTTTTCCTCTATCTCTGTAAAATTATACTCCATTGCTTATCATTAAAATCTTAGTGCGCCAAACTAATTACTATTGCCATAAATCCGGCAATCGGCGCGCTTCTTGTTTTCACCAAATCCATCCAACATATTCACACCTAAGCGCTTTCTTTGATGGCACTCCTGCGCTTAAACACTTTAACTACTTCGTACCACAGCACCGAAGTCATACCCAGCCCTATCGCTATGCCATACTGCGCCATGGTCAACCTGTCAAACAAAAAGAACCGTGTAGCAGGCGGCAAAAACAGCAAGAGCGCAGTAAGGGCAATGGTAGCGCCTATCATTACCGGCACCAGGTTGTTTTTGTAGCGTATGGTGGTAAATACAGAATAATAGAAAGAACGGTTAACCAGCGTAAGCGCTATGTTGGCCGATATCAGCACCAGGAATACCATGGTGCGGGTTACATTCTCCGTAAGCCCGTTATACACCGCATATTGGTATGCCGAAAGGCTACCTGCCGTTATCACCAGGCCCTGAATGGCACTTACCAATAGCTCCCTGCCTCCCAAAAAGCTTGTGGTAAAAGCGCGCGGCTTAGCCAGCATGGTATTGGGCTCCATCGGCTCGTTTTCGAATATGATAGAACAGGTAGGCCCCATTATCATCTCCAGGAATATGACATGCACAGGGGTAAAAATGCTCGGGTATATCCAACCCAGAATAAGCGGAATAAACACCGTTAATATAATTGGTATGTGTATAGATATAATGTACCGTATAGCCTTCTTCAGGTTGGTATATATTTTACGGCCCATGGCCACAGCATCTGTCATTTTTGCAAGGTCGTCGTCTGCCAGTATCAGCGAAGATGCCCCTTTGGCTATCTCCGACCCTTTTTTGCCCATGGCTATGCCGATATGCGCTGCTTTCAATGCCGGCCCATCGTTTACACCATCACCCGTCATGGCCACTATCTGGCCTTTGGCTTTCAGTGCGTCTATTATCTTCAGTTTAGCCTCGGGAAACATTCTGGTAAATATGTTTATGTCCATTACCTTACTTTCCAGTTCGGCCTTCGACATGGCCATCAGCTCATCTCCGTTCAGTGTTTTTTCAGCACCCTTAAAGCCAATCTGCCGGGCTATGGTACTAGTGGTGGCAGCATTGTCGCCCGTTACTATTTTCACGTTGATACCTGCCTTATAAAAGGTTTCGAAAACCTCGCCTATATTCTTTTTTGGTGGATCATAAAAAGCTACCAGCCCCTTAAACTCAAACTTCAGGTCCTGTTGTTTAGCGGGATAATCATTTCCGGCAAATGCTGTTATGCCAACGCCCAACACACGGTAGCCATCTGTCGCCATTTTGTTCATGGCGGCCAGCACTGCCTGCTTGTCCGCTTCATTCAGCGCACTTACTGCAATTATTGCTTCAGGCGCACCTTTGGCCGCCACTATTCTGTTGCCTGTGGCATTCTCAAACATATGAGTCATCATAGGTGGCTTGCCACTTAGCGGATACTCATGCACCATATGGTACTGCGGCCTTTCATCGCTTTTGCTTACCGCTGCATATCCATTATGCAGGGCCACCTCCATAGGGTCGAATGGTATAGGCTCACTGGCCCACATAGCAATTGCCACCAGTGCCTTTCCTTCATCGGTCAGCTCCTTTTTCGGATCTTCAAAATCATGCTTTCCGAAAACATACAGCTGCGCAAGCTCCATTTTATTCTCGGTTATGGTACCTGTTTTATCCGTGCATATTACGGTTGCGCTGCCCAGCGTTTCTACTGTTTTAGTCTGCTTTACCACTATGCCCATTTTCATAAGCCGCCACGCGCCCAATGCCATAAATGTGGTAAATGCCACCGGTATCTCTTCCGGCAATATGCTCATAGCCAGGGTAAGCGCTTTTAGCAAGCTATCCAGCACACTGCGCGAGTGGTAAAAATTCACTCCCCACACTATGGCAAACACCACCGCGCCTACCACTACCATTACTTTTACAAAGTTCTCTATTTGTATCTGCAGCGGTGTGTCTTCCTCTTTTATATCTTTCAGGCTTTGGCCTATTTTGCCCAGCTTTGTATCAAGCCCTATTGCAGTCACTCTGCATATTGCCAACCCACCCGATACTGCTGTACCTTGCGCCACCATATTATCCTCACTGCTTTCGCTTTTCAATACAGCAAGCGACTCTCCCGTCAGTATAGATTCGTTTACCGAAAAGTCATTGGCCTGCTCTATAATTCCATCTGCCGGTATCAGGGTGCCCTCTTCCACTACCATATAGTCACCTATCACCAGCTCTTCTGTCTTTATTTCTACCGTTACTCCATTTCTTATTGCATTGCAGCCCGGCTCTGTCAGCGCTTTTAATGCGGCCAGTGCATTTCTGCTGCGCGCATCCTGGTATAGCGATATGGCCGCAACCAACACAATAGCCGATGCCATAAAAACACCATCGCCAATATCGCCGCTGGCAAAGTAGATAACCGAAGTTACCAGCAACAGAATAAACATGGGTTCTTTCACCACGCCTTTCAGCGCAACCCAAAATCCACTTTCTTCCTTATGCCCTGTTTCATTGGCACCATACTTAGCCCTCGCTTCAAGCACCTCACTATCCGTAAGTCCTTTAAATTCAATACGGTTATCACTCATTCTGCTATCTGGTTTACGTGTAAAGTTACATACTACTGCTTAGCACAGGCTTTTATTTCAGGGTGCCTCATTCTGCAAGACACCCTTTTATTCTATGTATTTCAATTGTTATTTTACAGAATTCATAATATAATTATATTATACGTATCTGCTATGCAATAGAATTGCATGGGTTAGAGGCGTGAAATGAAATTTTATTATAGGATAAATACGTTATCCGGATTATCGTCTTTGTTTTTGTGGTGTTCCAAATACTCCTGCAACATTTCATCTGTTATATTTCCTGTACTCCATACGACATATCCTGTTGTCCAAAAATGCCGTCCCCAATACCGCCTCTTTAATTCAGGGAATTCCTCCTGTAGATGATGCGAGGGCCTTCCTTTTATCGATTTCATCGCTGAACTTATACTTACTTTCGGTGGATACTCTATATGCAAGTGCACATGATCTGAGCGACTACTCCTTTTAACATAATTACCTCCTCCGCTACACATATTTGCTTCATAAGATCCCGGCACCTTGATTTTATATCACCTTTTAGCACCGGATATCAATATTTTGTAACCCATACTACATGCGCCGTTAGTCTTGAAATAGCATGGCAGTTATGCCGCTGTATGCCCTCCATTGCATAAAGCTACTCTTTTCTAAAGATGCCGCAATAAATTGCGGGGTTTGAACCCTACCTGAGACCAATCATTCAGCCTTAAATGGAATACTTTAAAAATACCATCAGTACACCAGAATTTAACATCACTAAACAAGTATATCACAACTTAATCTCCATAATGTTCTTCCGTTATTATCTATTAACCCTTCAAAAACTTAAACAACATGAACTGCTGCTGTGTTTTTGGTAATTTTGGGTTATATACAACAAACCTAATTAGCTCTTATCTAGCGTAATCCGGCCAATTTAGCGGCAAAAATAGTATTCATAAAGAACCGATGCTATTTACTTGCCACCTAAACAATAATTCATCCGGGATTTACCCCTCTTTCCTTTTAAACAATCAAATAATTGTATGTTATTTACCCTCCAATTATGTCAGATATCTTTAGGAAAAAGTCAGTAGACAAAGTAATGCAAGATGCTGCATCTGGGTATTCCGATGCCGAACACAAAGCAAATAGCCTTTCACGTACGCTCACGGCACGCGATCTTACCTCTTTCGGTATTGCAGCCATAGTGGGTGCAGGTATATTTTCCACTATAGGCAAAGCCAGCTTCGATGGCGGGCCGGGTATTATATTCCTTTTCCTTTTTGTGGCAGTAGCATGTGCTTTTTCTGCACTATGCTATGCCGAGTTTGCAGGCATGGTACCGGTGAGTGGCAGTGCATATACATACTCTTATGTAGCCTTCGGCGAAATCATCGCCTGGATGATAGGCTGGGATCTGCTTATGGAATACGCCATTGGCAACATAGCCGTTGCTATCTCATGGAGCGACTACTTCACCACCCTGCTCGATGGATTCAATGTCCACATACCTGCCTACCTCACTATGGACTATTGGTCTGCACAGGCACTGGCCTCGCCTCCGGCCATAGAAGCATGGAACAATGCCCCTCTCCTGTTTGGCTACAGGTTCATCTGCGATATTCCTGCATTCTGTATTGTAGTGCTTATTACTTACATCACCTATATAGGTATCAAAGAGTCCAAAAACTCAGCCAACATCATGGTACTGATTAAATTAATCGTTATACTTATGATCATTGGTATCGGTGCTTTCTATGTCAATCCCAATCACTGGCACCCTTTAATGCCAAATGGTATTGCAGGCGTTCTTAAAGGCACCTCAGCAGTATTCTTTGCATATATCGGTTTTGACGCTATTTCCACAACTGCCGAGGAGTGCGAAAACCCGCAGCGCGACATGCCACGAGGTATGTTCTACTCTCTTATCATCTGCACAGTACTATACGTGGTTATTGCGCTTATACTTACAGGCATGGTGCATTACAGCAAGTTGAATGTTGGCGATCCATTAGCTTTTGTTTTCAAGGAATTAAACATGGACTGGATTGCAGGTATCATTGCCATCAGCGCAGTTATTGCCACTTCCAGCGTGTTGTTGGTTTTCCAGATTGGCCAGCCGCGTATTTGGATGAGTATGAGCCGCGATGGTTTATTACCAAAGGTATTTTCAAAAATCCACCCCAAGTATCATACTCCTTCTTTCAGCACTATTCTTACAGGTGTGGTAGTTGCAGTACCTGCATTGTTCCTGAATATGACTGTGGTTATCGATCTTTCCAGCGTCGGCACTCTATTCGCATTCGTGCTTGTTTGCGGTGGTATTATCAAATTGCAAATGAGTCCGAACCGGCCACACTCTACATTCCG
>DLGO01000048.1:32692-35909 GCA_002482725.1 Bacteroidetes bacterium UBA7692
ACCAAATATATTCTGCCGGCCCTATTTCTTCTCTCCACTATTCTATGGTTCCGCCTCAACCCGGAATATCTCGCAAACATCGATTTCAGTTCATGGGAAAGCATGCGACAAATAGTTCCGTTTATCGCATTTTTCGTCCTGTTCCTCGCATTGAGCATTTTAGCTTTTGTCAAAAATTTGTCATTGATTCCTTGCCTTGGTATGCTCAGCTGCAGCTACTTGCTATGTGAATCAGGCACCTCAAATTGGGAGCGATTCCTGCTTTGGTTAGTCGTAGGACTCGTGGTTTATTTCATTTATGGCATCAGAAACAGTAAGCTGGAGAAAAAAGAACAATCATTCTAATTGAAGTGTCGATTTAATTAGTTAAAATTGATATAAGCATTTAAAAAATATTACAACATTATAATGTAGGTATCGTATAATTGCGTATAATCTGTATTCACCCCAATACATTTTATTAAGTTAAAAAAACATGAGAAACTCAAAAGAAAAACCTCGGATTTTGCTGGTGGAAGATAACCCAGGTGATATTCGCTTAACACAGGAAGCATTTAAGGAAAGTTCGCTGGATATACAGTTGGACGTGGTTACCGATGGAGAAATGGCTATTGACTTCCTGTTCAAACGCAATCAGTTTTCGTCTTCTATCCGGCCCAATATAGTCCTGTTAGACCTTAACCTTCCAAAGAAAAACGGTATAGAAGTATTGAAGGAAGTAAAGGTAGACGAGTCGTTGAAAAAAATCCCGGTGATAGTTTTAACCACATCAGACGCTGACCACGATATATCAAAAGCATATAGCCTTCACGCAAACTGCTATATACTTAAGCCTGTTGATTTTGACGATTTCGCCAAAGTCATAAAGCTGGTGGAACTTTATTGGTTTAATACTGTTCAATTGAATTATGAGTAGCTCTACTATGTCGAAACAGCTGAAGGTATTATTGATTGAAGACAATCCCGGTGATGCCTTCCTGATGAAATTTTATCTGGGGGAATCTACCGAGCCCACTTTCGAGGTGTTTCACGGAGAAACCATAAAGCAAGCCTATGAGCATCTGGATGCGCATAAGTTTGACATAATATTAATGGACTTAAATCTGCCCGATAGTCATGGGGTGGATTCAATAAAAAGCCTATTAGGCAAATACCCGGGCAATTTGGTATTGGTATTGACGGGCCTTACCGACGAAGAAGTGGGATTAGAAACTGTACGCTTTGGCGCACAAGACTTTCTGGTAAAAGGAAGGTTCGATGGCAAGGTACTTATCTCCAGCGTGCTTTTCGCTTTCGAGCGTTTTAAGCTCAATACCAAAATAGACGAATTCGAAGCAGAAATTGATGACCGCAGAGGTCGTTTCAACAACCTGCAAAAGATACTCAATGTTGGCTACCTAGAAGCTAATGCAGAAGAAAGGAAGATCTACCTTTCATCCAATGCCAAAATATTGCTTAACCTGAATGTAAAAGGCTATATATATGGTTATGATGAATTCAGTTCATTCTTCCCAAATAGCACCGAAATTCAGTCATCGCTTACGCCGGATGCCACCAAGCTGCAACTCGGCGACAAATTGGTACTGCTACAGCCTTTAGAAGGCAAGCTGGTAGGTGTAGTGCAATAATTGCTTATCGCACTACTTTTATCGTTCCGCTTCCATTGTAGGAGTGGTATTCTCCGTTGTACATAGCATCTGCCATTACAGGCCCCATTTTAAAGTCACCCAATGATACTGCCCTTACCGCATAGTAATAAAATTGTGGCTTTTGCGTAGCATCTACAAACAGGTTTATCCTGTCATCACGGATATCAATGTGCCTGGCTGTTGCTGGATCTATTAGCCAGTCCATTCCGGGTATCTCTTTAGTGCGCGGGTTCTCTATTTCAAAGCCTGCAGGCAGCATATCCGTTATTACCACATTCTCTACAGTCCTGTTATATGAGCTCTCCAGAACTACCAACACTATCACCAGCTCATTTTGTTTAAATGTGGTTCCGGTTATTTCCTGTCCGTTTCTGTTATAGAAACGCTTGCGCACTTTCAGGTAGCTGTCTTCTTCGCGTACGCTGCCCGAAGCTGATATTCCCTCCGCCTGCCAGAAGTAGTATAGGTTTCCCGAACCCTTAGTTACAAGCTCTACCGTAGCACCACCCAATTGTTTAGAGTTTAGCTTCAGCGTATTTCCATCAAACCTGGCCATAGACTTACTATTCACCCTTACATCCGCAGTCACATCGGCTTTGTTTGCCTGCCTCGCCATCTTGCCCAGAGCCAGCAATCCGAATGCGCACTCCTGTGTGCTCAGGTATTTCTGTGTCTTAAATTTCTGCGCAATGTGCTTGGCCATAGTACCCACCTGTGGATGCCCGGGCTCCACTTCCAGCAATGCGTTCAGTGCTACAGCCTCATCCCTTACTTCGCTATAAAAACTCTCTCCGGTTTGTGCCACCGATGCTTCTCCGGTAAAGCTTGAAGGCAGCAATTCCCTGAACTTTGCCTTATCGCCTGCCAGCGCAAATGCAGCACTCAACAGGTACTTGCTATCCAGTGCCAGAATATCTGCATGTTGTTTGTAGTAGTTCATGCTGCTCACCTGTGGCTTGCCCGCCAGCGCCAATACATACAATGAATAAGCAACTTCTTTAGGTGCTATCTGTTTCTTCTGGTCACGGTTATAGTAGTAGGTTACAAACTCTCTGTTTCTCAACCTCTGCTGTAGGTAGTTGTATATATTATCCAGCAGGCTGTTATCTACATCAAATCCTGCCTTTTTTGCCTCCAGCAAAAAGTGTGCAGCGTATACGGTTGCCCACCAATTCTCGCTTCCTTCACCATCCCACAGCGTAACAGCTCCATTATACAGCTGCCTCATTTTTATCTTTTTTATCGCCTCTTGTATGTGGTATGCCGCATTCGCTTTTTGTCCTGTATGCAAGTGCATATTATCTGCTAGGTCAGCATAGTATAGCTGCGGAAAAGCCGCTGAAATAGTTTGCTCCGTACAGCCATGCGGATAGTTCACCAACTGCTCCAGCTGCTTGCCAAATTCCAGTACAGGCGACTTGCTTATTACCAGCGAATACTCCTGTGTTCCTGCTATAAAATCATTGCTGCCAATCTTTATGGCCTGCGCGTTACCACCGCCAACAGTTCCTGCTCCGGTCACCTTTTGCAGCGATGCCGATGGCCTCACAGCTATCTCCGTTTCATCT
>DLGO01000048.1:35961-50960 GCA_002482725.1 Bacteroidetes bacterium UBA7692
ATTACCTGCGCCAATTTTCTTATCAGCTACTACCTTAAACTCAACTCTTCCTTCACTATTGGCACCTATCGAAGCTGTTTGCCTTACATCACCAACAAACCGTATAGGGCCTTCTGTTTTTATACTGGCGGTAGCCTTCCCACTGTTTTTTGTGGTATTGGATATAGTTACCGGCACCACAGCAGTATCACCAGGCGACAGGAACCTCGGCAAAGCCGTACTTACCACCNNACAACCATCGTAGCTTCTGCGCTGCCAAACGCATTGCCCTTGTGCGTCACTGCCATCATCCTCACCTGCCCGCTGAAGGCGGGTATATCAAATTCAAACTCCGTTTCCCCCTTTGCAGAAGTTATACCGCTCCAGTAAGCCAACAGCTTCACACGCTTATTTTGTATGGGATTCACACGCTTGCTCAGGTCAAAACCGTCACCACCCGTAGAGCTTATCCTGCCCTTTATTTCAGGAAACAGCAATGGATACAGGTCATAGGCATTTATCTCCAATGCCCTCTTCTGGTAAAAGAAAGAGTATGGGTCCGGTGTTTTAAATCCGGTTATCTGCAATATGCCTTCATCTACAGCAGCAAAAGTCACCATACTTCCGGCAGGTGCTTTTACCTTTACTTTTTGATGTGTCCGCGAACGAGAATTGGCTGCTGCCGATATTTTCACCTCCTGCTTGCGTGCCTTGTCTTCCACACTTACCGAAACATAGCCATGGGCCACAGTCAGCGGCATATCCGATTCTTCATGGGGCTTTATTATCGTTGCAGTTATGTACGCATTGGGCAGCAATCCTTCTGTCAGTTTCAGGTCCATGGATGCCGTCCTGTTTTTTACCTCCAGGTATCTGTGTTCCACTACCTTATCGGTTTCCACGGTCACCAGCATTCTGCCGTTAAACGGTGCTTTGAAAAGTATCCTCGCGCTTTCGCCACAGGTATAGCTTTCCCTGTCCAGCTCTATATCTACATGCCCTTCCTTATTTACTTCAAATCCACCATCGCCATTGCTCCACCCATAGCAGTAGAACCGCTGCGATACATAGCTATTGGCCCCTTTCAGCATTAGCCTTACCTCATACTCTCCATTGGTGCGTGCAGTATAGTTAAAAGCTGCATTTTCACCGCTTATGGTTATATCCTGGTCATACACCACCTTCTCATTTTTCTGGCTCTCGTAGCGGAAATAATCATCGTACTTCGTCAATATAGTGCGGTACTCATGCTTTATCACCTGTATGCGGGCTTGCGCATTATTTAATACGCGCTCATCCTTGTTCAATGCTATCACAGGTATAGCCATCTGCTGGTTCAGCGGAAAATAGTAATACCCATCGCTGCCTATACCTAGGAACATTTCCTGCGTAAAGATTTTCACATCATTCTTTCTGTTTACTGGCCTGCCTGTTTCATCAAAAACTGTGGTAAAAATGCTCGTCCTCAGCAATCCCCTGTTCACATAGTTCGCAGGTACTTCAAAAGCCTGTATGCCATTTCCGTTTTCATCAGTTTGGCCATTCCGCTCCTCCTTTTCATAGTAGTCATTCACATTGCCAAAACTGAAATTAAATTTACTGTACCGCTTAGGCGAAAAAACCTGTTGCGCCACCTGTATCTCCATCTCATAATTTCTGTTCGCAGCAGGCGGCCCGAAAAAGCTTTCCGCGTGAAAGCTGATGGTCAGTCTCTCTGTAGGTTTTAGCGACTCTTTATCCAGCTTCGTAATCACCTTTATCCTGTCCGGCATAAACTCCTCTATCAGCACCGATTTACTACCTATCAGTACATCATTGCCACTATACACTTCAAGTGTATAGTTACCGGTTACTGCCGCATCGCTTAGCTCAAATCCCGCATCTGCCGAACCTTCTTCATTCAGGGTTTTCTTTATCGCTTTCAGTTCTTTGCCGTTCGGCAAAAGCAGCTTCATTTTCACCGGCATATCGCTCACGCTTTTCCAGTTCCTGANNCTATGGCGCAAACATTTATCTTTTCTCCCGGCCTGTATATATCCCTGTCTCCGTATATAAACACATCCAATCCGCTCAGGTTGGTGTGCTTGCCACCCACATCAAAGCGCGATGTCTCCACCCTGCTTCCCTGAAACATCAGGTAGTTGAAATCATTGCCCTGCTTAGCAGTTATCATCGAGGGACGGAAACCCTCATAGTTCTTTTCCTTCAGTTTTATCTCCGCATAGCCGCTATTGTCTGTGGTACCTGTTCCTACTATTTGGTTATTCAATCCATATATCTGTAGGTTCACTCCACCTATTGCTTCGGCTTTGGATATGGAGTTGGCAAACACATACACGCTGCCCTTGGTTTCACGTGCTATCAATCCTATATCCGACATGGATATCATCTTCGAGTCGCGCACCCAATAATCATCAGTTGATCTTACCTGCACATGGTATATACCCTTATAGTCGCCAAGCTTATCCTGCACATCCAGCTTTAGCAATCTGCTAGCTCCGTTCTTGGCCAGGTTCTTTGTTTCTATTACTTCGTCAGAAATAATATCACCCAGCTGCACCTCCCCGTTGTAGTTGTAATAATCGTAGTCATAGTCTTCTCCTTCACCCTCATAACTTTCTCTCGGATAGTAGCCATAGTTCTTTGCTGCCATCAGGTTGTTCTCGTATATCTTCGATATTACTACCCTTACCTTGGTTACACCTGCCATCCTTATCTCCAGATTTCTGTTACCCTTACTACCCAGGTACAGGCTGCTGCCGCTCACAAAATTGATACTCGGCTCCAGCTTCCCAAATCCAACCTGAGTATTGTAGTCTTCCCTTAGTGTTCCGCCGATTACTCCTTTCATTCCTTTCCTGAGCTTCAGGTTATAGCTTTTCGCCACATCAAAGTCCTCTCCCGTTATGCTTATCCCATCACTTTCCACAGTCACCTGAAATGGCACCGCAGGCTCCAGGCTTATATAGTTCGTCAATCCTGCTGATAAGGCTGTCTGGCTGGTATATACTTTTATCTTTCCCGATAGTCCGTCATGCTCTGCTTCCACAGCAGACACTACTATCGAAAATGGTGATGCAATGCTTACACTGGCTTCCATATCTTCCTTGCCTGCATTAGTGCCACCCACAGGCAACAGACCTTTGGTTATTGTTACCTTACCTTTCAGATCCTTATCTTCCAGTTTCATTCCCTGCACTATCACCGATACACGGCTATCAGCTTGTGTACTTTGCACAGTATACTCCTTATCCTGCCCTTCTACTTCTATTTTCAGCAGCCCTTTCAGTTTATCGGGCATTACAGCATAGTTGAACTGTAAGTCCATTTGCAGTGCCACATCCCTCGTAGTTTCATCGCGCACCACCCATAGGGCATTGGCGGCCTGCAGTGCCAATTCCGCTGTATGGAATGTAAGTGTGGTATTCCCTCCCAGGTTCAGCTTGCTTTTCGCTGTTATCAACCCGTTTAGCTTGGCAGTATAGGTTGTAGCAGGTGCCAGTTCCTTTTCCGGCGAAAAAACAAGTTCATTGGTATTCTGCCAGCGGAATTGTCCCGGTATCTCTGGCGAAAAGGTCACATAAGCCTCATTGCTCCATTGGTTCAGCAGCGAATCCGCAACTACATTCTTGTCAAATGTAAAAATCAGGTTTCCCAACTGGGCCACCTCATCTTTGGCATTCGTATCTATCAGTTTTACTTTATTGCGGTTGCAGGAACTTAGTATTAGCAGCAGGGCAAACAATACTAGCTTGGAGCGGGTACTCATGTAGAAAATTTATGATGCCAAATTAACGCAATTTACCTGCGGTAATTGCGCAAACGATCAACATTAATTTTCAACTAAAATCTTGCAGCAATAAACCTGTGTGGTTTACATCAGGTATGCCTTTCCTTTCTCATCCTTAAACTCCACACGTATATGCTCTTGCAGCGTGGTAGAGAGCGAAACTCCCACATAATTGGATGATACAGGAAAACGTTTGTGCTGGCGTTCCACCAGCAAAGCTGTCTTTATCATTTTTGGTGAAGACTCCATCAATGTGCTTAGCGCGTAGAACATGGTCTTGCCCGAATTGCCTACATCATCTATCAGCACTATACATTTATCCTTCAGGTCGGGCAGCTTAGGTTTTATCACAATCTCCGAATCCAGCGGATTGGCTTTGTCTATCACCAGTTCAAATGACTTTACTTTTATCTTTTGTATAGCCTGTATTTCATTTGCCAGCAGGGTAGCAAACGCATTTCCATTGGGTGCTATACCTATAAAGTACAGTTCCTTTTCCTCATAGCAATCTTCCAGTATTTCATAAGCCATGCGGATGGCTTTTTGCTTTATCGCCTTATCGTCCAGTATCTCAACTTTCATCGCTGTCACCCTTCTATTGTTTTATCAGTTTACCGGTATGCACCGTTTTGCCATCTAGCATCACTTTGTAGATGTGCAATCCTGGCGCAAGATTAGCACCTTCCAGGTAATAAACATACTGTCCATGGTTAATTCTTATCTCAGCCTCTGCCCTGCCAAGTATGTCATTAACCACTATAGCACCTGCATTGAACTTCAAAGGCATTTTATCTACCATAAAGGTTACACCACTGTTGAAAGGATTAGGCAATGCCTTTATCACAACACTATTTTTCTCTACATTTTTAATTCCTACAGTTGTATCGTATGTACAGCTTCCATTGGCAACATTTGCAGCACCATTATAGTTATTGGCACTGGTATCCATACAGCCATATACTTTCTTTACACAACCGCCAGTATCCTGCGTAGCTGCCGGGTTATAGTTTATAGAGCCCGTATCCAGGCAACCGTACACATAGCTGGCAGTCAATGTCCTGAAGGCATTTACCTTTCCATAGCCGTATTCAGGATTTGGAGTATTGGTGGTAAAGTTATCTTTTGTTGCGTTTTCTATTATCGCTCTTTTTATCTCTTCATGGGTCGCTGTCGGGTGCTGTTGCAGGTACAATGCCGCCACACCAGCAACTATCGGTCCTGCCATGCTCGTGCCACCATTGCGTATATGCTTTCTGGTAAATGCCACCTTAAAGCGGTTCACATTGGATAGGTACGTACCTATCACGTTAGCATCACCTGTAGCTATGGTAGTAGAGCCGGTTGCGCTTATATCAGGTTTCAATCTGTTATCCCGTGTTGGCCCCAGGCTCGAGGTCAGGTACCTTTTACCAACTACTTCATCATACCCGGGTCCTGTCAGGTCTATCCTGTTAGAATCAGCATCATAATATGCGGCTCTGTTGCTGTAGTTACCCACTGTTATCACTTTATCCGAGCATTGCCAGCTCGACACCATAGTTTTCAAAGAATCCGGGTAACGGTATTCATTTATTATAGCGAGGTTTGGCAATACATCCACCATATCAGATGAGCCCAGTATATTATTACTGGTAGACCAATAATCAATTTTCCCACTACCCCTTGTTTGCAATCTCCACCAGTGGCTGTTATCTACCGGTGTTATCAAAAACTCTACATGGTAAGCACCGCCTTGCAGTTCAGCAAATATTTTCACCAACCCTACCAGATCTACCCCATTATATAAGCTCCTGTTTATCTGCACGCCGGTTTGGCCCGGATTAAAATCCTGCAATACATTCATGTAGCTTAGCTGGCCTAAATCTACAATAGACCCACTGCTAACATCCGCTGCGCCAATGGTAAATTGAGCATTATTGAAGTCTGCCGTATCCGACCAGAAATCAAAATATACTCCCTGGAAAGAAGCATTATACTTAAAGTAGGTATAAGCCGAGTCAGTAGTAGGTATATCATATCCCACGTGGTGCTTTATATGCCCCGCATTACCTGCTGATGCTACTACTACCCTACCTTTCTTCTGGTCCAGCAAGCTATCTATTATCTGCGATGCCAGATCTCTTCCATCATGCGATCCGTAATAAGTTCCTACCGATGTATTGATTACGCAAGGCTTACCCAGTGCATCAGCCTTCTTGAATATGTAATCAACCGCATTGGCCACATTCGTCAAAAAGTTATTGTAGTTTACTTTTACCATTATGATTTCTGCATCTGGTGCCACACCACGTGTAAGATTGGTATCCTGTGCATAAGAGCTTCCATCACCTGCTGCTATACCTGCCACACAGGTGCCGTGCCCGAATTCACTGGTCAGGTATTCAGGCCTGTGGGTACACTGTCCTCCATCTATGGCTATCCAGTTCCACTCATTTCCGTAACCATACGGCTGCGGTGGGTTGGCTCCTCCTGTCAGGTTCTGGTCCCATATAAACCTTATTCTTGTAGTGCTGTCTCTTTTCCTGAAGTCCGCATGTTGCCAGTAGATACCTCCATCTATAAATCCTATCACCACACCTTTGCCTGTATATGGCTGAGTCAATGGGGCCAGTCCGGCATAGGCACTGTCCACATTGTTCTGTATCCTGGCAGTATCCATCATGGGCATGCCTTTTACGCTGGCATTCTCTATATAGTATATAGCCTCGTTCCTCGAGAACTCAAGTGCCTTGGCTGTAGGTATATTTACCGAGGCTATATTTCCATACATAAAGTTCACCTCACCGCCATACGACTCCACCACCTCCTTCATAGTGCCTTCATTCCCTTTTACCAAAAATGCCATATTCTTTTCACGCTCCTTGCCTTTCACCAGTTTTTCATAGGTGCGCAGGTCCAGTTTGCTTCTTTCCTGTGCTATTATACTTAGGGCAGACATCAAAAACAGGTAAAGGAAAATTCTTCTCATATTATATTTATTATAACTAATGTACTATTTCTTAACCGTTATGTGAACATTTTGGTTGCAAAAACATTTAAACCATATAACTTCGCCTCATTCAAATCAGTAAGCAAACAAATGATTTTAAAGTTAATACAAATTCTGGCATTCGTAGCACTCTCGGGCTCCGTTTTCTTCCTCGCGTTCAAACTATACAAGCGAATTTACCGCAACATTATGCTTGGGCGTAAGCAGGTTATCAACGACAATATACCCGAACGTCTAAAAAATACGCTGCTTGTGGCACTCGGCCAGAAAAAGATGTTTAAAAACGTAATACCTGCGCTTTTGCACCTTGTGATATATGTATCATTCGTTATTACGCAAATAGAATTAATAGAAATCCTGATCGATGGATTTACAGGCAATCACCGCATCATCTACCACGCAGTAGAAAATATTCCCTTCCTGAAAGGATTCTATGTTTTCGTTGTAAGCTTTATAGAGGTGCTATCGTTGCTTACCTTGTTTGTAACCTTCGCCTTCTTGTATAGAAGGAACTTGATAAAGATACCTCGCTTCCAAAAACCGGAATTGAACGGTTGGCCAAAGCTGGATGCCAATAACATCCTGTACATGGAGCTTACGCTTATCACCTTCATCTTTATGATGAACACGGGCGACCAGGCAAAATACTTGCTTCAACATGGCCATACTTATGGTTTTTGGGTGAGTGGTCTTCTGGCACCTGCTTTGTCAGGACTTGGTGAAACAGCAATTACCATTATCGAACGTATCGGCTGGTGGGGCCACATCTCTATGGTGTATTTCTTCCTGTTGTACCTTCCTCAGTCAAAGCACCTGCACATCTTGCTTGCATTCCCCAACGTATTTTTCGCAAGACTTATCCCTAAAGGAGAAATACCTAACATGCCTGAGATAACCAAAGAGGTAAAACTGATGATGAACCCGGATGCAGCCTTTGCTGCGCCAACAGGTGAACCTGAAGAACCGGTTAAATTCGGAGCAAAAGACATACAGGACCTTAGCTGGCAAAACCTTTTGGCAGCATACAGTTGCACAGAGTGCGGCCGCTGCACAGCAGCTTGCCCTGCCAACCAAACGGGCAAATTGCTTAGCCCGAGGAAAATAATGATGGATACCCGCGACCGTGTGGAAGAGGTAGCTAAATCTATGGATGCCAACAACGGCGTATGGCAAGAGGATGGCAAATCCCTTATCGAAAACGGCTATATTACTGTAGAAGAACTTAGGGCTTGTACTACATGCAATGCCTGTGTAGAGGAGTGTCCCATCAATATCAATCCTTTGGATATCATTATACAGCTTCGCCGTAACCTGGTAATGGAAGATTCTAATGTGCCAAACGAATGGGCCGGTATGTTTGCCAATATGGACAACAACGGAGCTCCATGGCAGTATTCGCAGCTCGACAGGCTAAACTGGACCAAAGAATAAAACCACTATACAAAAATTTAGAGAATAGTAAACTTAGACAGACAATGCTGGAAGTAAAAACAATGGCAGAATATGCCGCTAATGGAGAAACTCCTGAGGTTCTTTTTTGGGTAGGCTGCGCAGGCAGCTTCGACCAAAGGGCACAAAAAGTAACACGCTCTTTTGTGAAAATACTGAACCACCTGAACATAAAATTTGCGGTGCTTGGCTCCGAGGAAAGCTGCACAGGTGACCCGGCAAAGCGCGCGGGCAATGAGCTTACATTCCAGATGCTGGCTTTGCAGAACATCGAAGTAATGAATAGCTATGGCGTTCAGAAAATCGTGACTACCTGCCCGCATTGCTTCAATATATTGAAGAATGAATACCCTGGCTTGGGAGGTAAATATAAAGTAACGCACCATGCTACGTTTCTACAGGAGTTGATAGATACAGGTCGTATAAAGCTAAGCGATGCATCTCAGTTTAAAGGCAAAAAGATAACCTACCACGATAGCTGCTACCTTGGCAGGGCGAATGATATCTACGAAGCTCCAAGGGCTTTGCTGGAAGCATTAGATGCCGAACTGGTAGAAATGAAATCGTGCAAAACCAAGGGCCTATGCTGCGGTGCAGGTGGTGCACAAATGTTCAAGGAAGAAGAGCACGGCACCATCCGTATCAACAATGCTCGTACGGAGCAGGCATTGGAAACAGGCGCTACAGTTATCGCTGCTGCTTGTCCTTTCTGCAGCACTATGATATCAGATGGTGTTAAAGCCAAAGAAAAACAAATGCAGGTTAAGGTATTCGACATCGCCGAACTATTAGCTGCAGGCCAGGGCTTAGAGAATCTTACATTCTAAGCACAACGCTTTCATAAATCCTGAAAGGCTGCTCCTGGAGCAGCCTTTTTTCGTTTCAGACCTCAATATTCCTACCTTAGCATTTCATAGAGACACATCCAATGGATATCATCAAAAAAATAGAAGCATCCCTGAAAAAGGCATCCGGGCTATACTTTTTTACTACCGCAGACTACGATAAGCAGCCGCCTGCCATGGTATTGATATTCGATGATCCGAAAGATGGCGCAGAAGGCTACGATCTGCTACTGGAGCATTGCAAAGGCAAAAAAACACTATTGGTACTATCTCAGAAGGATGGCAAGGCGGATATCACCATAGAGATTAAAGACACCAACGAAAAGGTAAATATTAAAAAATTAAAGGTTCAGCAATCGCAATTGCTCGACTTTATAACCAAAGAACCCAAGGATCGTAAATTCGTTTTCGGCTTTGGATTAATTGTAAAAGACCAGGTCTCAGTCCTATCCACCAGGGAGCAATTCTCTCCGGTACTTATCGATGCTTACGAGGTAAAGAATGCACCTCAGTTGAACTTGTTTTAGCCCCCTACCCAGCCGCTATAATCATTTTCTCTATTTCCTCCAGCTTGTGCAGGGGCATTTTGCTCAGCAGCTTGCCTATCTGAATCTTCTTATCTGTACGCCTTATTGCCTGCAGAGGATGGTCGTTGCGGTCATCCAGCAGGTCATTGGGCACCCAGTCCATTATATCATTTGGTGTACAATTTAGTAGAACACACAGCTGCTCTATGTGGTCAAGTCGCAGCTGCTCCACTTTTCCGTTTTTATATTTGTGTGCAGTAAAAGGTACAAACCCACCCTTTACCAAAAACTTATACGGTTGTTCAATTCCGCGCGCTTTAAAGATTCTTCCCAGGTTAAGTTGTAGCATAAGCCATAGATTTTACTTTGGCGAAGCAGCAAACTAAAATGGTAAAAGTGCTATTTGAGTTTTGCACATTATGGATAAATTCCTGCAGTATTCAATCTGTTTTACCATAAGTACAACCACAAATCAACAAAGCCCAAACAGAAATTAAAAAAACTCAAACTGCCATCCAGTTTACTCAATCTAATATTCGATAAGTACAATATCTGCCTTTCAATAGTTTCACCCCAATTCCGGTGGTTTTCATTTAGCTAAAACCCTTATTTTGGCGTCATGGAAAACAGCAATTTGATATTATTTGACCTGCCGGAAACGTGGAAAAGCCTACTCCCACTTACGTTTACGAGGTCAATAGCAGATATAAGAATAGGTATTCTTACCATCAAGGAGAAATGGGAGCAGCATTTCAAGCAAAACGCATCATGTCTCGTAACTGCTTATTTATCAGATAAATATCCTCTTTCAAAAGGCAAATCAAACCTGTATATCAATGGCGCTGTCCTTCCTACACCCGTTTTAACAGACCTGCTTCAGCAATTGCCCGACAACAAGCTACTGGTTGCTGCCGGCACCATCATAGGATTCAAATCAGCCGATACGGGCATTACATTCGATACTATAAATGACCACATAGCAAATCTGACAAGGATTGAATTTGGTGGTGACCTCCTTTTCATTTCTCAGCCCTACGATATTTTCAAATTAAATGCTGCAGCTATAGATCAGGATTTTGACCTTTTGACTTTCGGCAGGGAATCTCAACACTTAAGCAAAACCAATATATTAATCGGCCCTTCATCCAATCTCTTTATAGAGGAGGGTGCAATTGTAGAGGCAAGCATACTGAACACCAATACCGGACCTATATATATAGGTAAGGGAGCAGAGATTATGGAAAACTGTGCAGTCCGCGGCCCGTTCGCTCTCTGCGAACATGCAGGATTAAAGATGAGCACCAAAATTTATGGTGCCACCACCATAGGCCCATATTGCAAAGCAGGAGGCGAAATTAACAACAGTGTCATGTTTGCTTACAGCAATAAAGGCCACGATGGTTTCCTGGGCAATTCTGTACTGGGCGAATGGTGCAATCTGGGTGCCGATACCAATAACAGCAATCTGAAAAACAACTATAGTGAAGTAGACTTGTGGAGCTACACAACCGAAAAAAGCGTTGGCACTGGTCTACAGTTCTGTGGGTTGATAATGGGTGACCATAGCAAATCCGGTATTAACACAATGTTCAATACAGGCGGGGTTGTGGGGGTTAGCGCCAATATCTTCGGCGCAGATTTTCCACCTAAGTTCATTCCGTCCTTCAGTTGGGGTGGCGCTGCATGGCTGCGCACATTCACTTTCGACAAGGGTCTGGAAGTAGCATCTCGCATGATGGAGCGCCGTAGCCTTACTTTAAGCGAAGCAGAAATCTCTATACTGAAGCACGTTTACGACCACGATAGCAAGTACAGAAAATAGGAAAGTTTGCAGATTTTAAACCATTTCCCTAAATTTCGCATTGAAACCTGCATTATGATGATAAACGACTTTAAGGGAATGAGACCCAAATGGGCAAGTGAATGGACCGACAGGAACTTCCGGAATCAGTTTTTCCTTACCATCCTGTTTGTTATAGGGGCAAATCTGCTCAGCTTTCATTGCTTTATAGAAATGGGGCCACGTGTTGGCATACAGCTTCACGACTATTGCCACTTATTTCTAAAGCCTTATGACTTTTCTCTTATCCTTTTTACGCTCATATACGCTAGTGTAGGTATTGCATTTACCTTCCTCTTGCCTCACCCAAAGAAGCTATTGATGGGCCTGCAGGCGTTTTCTATCATAGCGTTAATGCGTGCGGCTTCCATTTATCTGGTTCCACTCAGCCCACCTGCAGATATGATCATTCTCCACGACCCGGTAGCAGAGTTCTTCCTGAAACGAGGAGATGTAATGGTAACAAACGATCTTTTCTTTTCAGGGCATGTGTCTTTCTGTATCCTGTTGTACTTTACTGCGCAGAACTCTATCATCAAGCGCTTGTGTGCCATCACGACCTTTATTATAGGAGTATTGATTATATGGCAGCATGTCCACTACACTATAGATGTGGTAGCGGCTCCTTTCTTTACTTATGCCGCAGTTAAATTGGTGGAGTATGTCCATCATAGCTACCAGCGTGGATTTAATACTCAATTCAATACTACCGAGTAAAAAGCACCGACATAGGACAACTGTTGAAAAAACAAATATTGTCCTTATTATTGCTCATCAAAGCATGAACCTATTGCAATAGCAGGGGTGTAATACCATGATTAGACTGTATTTAACTGCTATACGATGCATTTCAGCTAAATATTTTCATTCACCGTTTGCATAATCATATTATAATCCTATCTTCGCAGTCCAATTTTAAGAAACGAAACGAAATTTCGCACAAATTTTAGTGCTATGAACGTAAAAATTTTCAGTAAAGAAGGTCAGGACACAGGCAGAGAAATCACCCTATCTGACGAGGTATTTAATATCGAAAGCAATAACCACGTGTTATACCTTGCGGTAAAACAATACCAGGCCAACCAGCGCCAGGGTACTCACAAATCGAAAGAAAGGTGGGAAATATCACGTACAACCAAGAAAGCTTTTCGTCAGAAAGGAACAGGTGGTGCCAGGCGTGGTGATATGAAATCTCCTTTGGTTCGTGGTGGTGGCCGTGTATTCGGTCCTAAACCGCACAGCTACGAGTTCAAACTTAACAAGAAAGTTAAAGATCTTGCTAAGAGAAGCGCCTTGTCTACTAAAGCTCAAAACGGCAGCCTTATAGTAATTGAAGACTTCGGTTTTGAAGCTCCAAAAACTAAAGACTTCGCAAAAGTTCTTACCAGCCTTCAGCTAACAGGCATCAAGAGTACATTCATCTTTGGTGATGTAACTCCAAACCTATGGAAAAGCAGCAGGAACATCGACACTGCACTAGTAGTAGCAGCAGCTCAGATGAACGTGTTGGATATCATGGATAACAAGAAACTAATCATCAGCGAACAGGCCGTTAAAGCTATCGAAGCTGCTTTTTCTAATAACTAATTTATTTTCAGAATCATGGCTACCGAAATATTAATAAAACCGATCATCACAGAGAAAAGTACAAAGCTTAGCGACAAGTTAAACACTTACGCTTTCAAAGTAGCGCGTACTGCTAATAAATTAGAAATTAAAAAAGCTATCAAAGACATGTATAATGTTGAAGTAGCTGATGTGAGCACTGCAGTTATACCTGCTAAGGCTAAAGTACGTCAAACCAAACAAGGTGTAGCACGTGGCTTGAAACCAGCTTACAAAAAGGCTTACGTTACCTTGAACAAAGGTGAGGTTATCGATTTCTACGGAAACGTATAAGCCATAAAAAATTTATAAATTATACTCATTTATTAATTAAATAACTATAGCAGTGCTCCCGCTGCTGATAAACAAAAAGGGGAAGCAGAGTATTATGGGAATCAGGAAATTCAGACCAACCACCCCGAGCTTAAGGCATACAACGCTTGTAAGCTTCGAGGAAATCACCACCAACGTGCCGGAAAAAAGCCTATTGGCTCCGATAAAAAGCAGTGGCGGTAGAAACAGTGCAGGACACCTTACTATGCGTTACACCGGTGGTGGACACAAACGTAGGTACCGTATCATCGACTTCAAAAGGGATAAATTTGATATTCCTGGAAAAGTGGCAACGATCGAGTACGATCCGAACAGAAGCGCTTTCATCGCGCTTATTCAATACCCGGATGGAGAGAAACGATACATCATCGCTCCTAATGGTTTGAAAGTAGGTGCTACAGTAGTATCAGGTAGCGCAGTACCTCCTGAGCTTGGAAACACACTTCCATTGTCAAACATGCCTTTGGGTACTATCATTCACAACATCGAGCTACACCCTGGTAAAGGCGGTATCATCGTACGTAGTGCCGGTACATCTGCTCAATTGGCAGCTAAAGAAGAAAAATATGTAGTTGTAAAACTACCTAGCGGCGAAACTCGTCGTATATTGAAAGTATGCTTGGCTACTGTAGGTAGTGTAAGTAATGCTGATAACAACTTGCAGAGCTTAGGTAAAGCAGGTCGTAAACGTTGGTTAGGTATCCGTCCTCGTACACGTCCGGTAGCGATGAACCCTGTCGATCACCCAATGGGTGGTGGTGAAGGAAGGTCATCTGGTGGTCACCCACGCTCTCGTAATGGTAAGAAATCTAAAGGTTTGAAAACACGTTCAACTAAAAAGGCTGGTAGCAATTTGATCATCCAACGTGCAAACCGTAAATAAACCAATTACCAATTAATTAAAGTAATAAAAGAGAGAATAAGCAATGGGACGTAGTATAAAAAAAGGACCTTATGTAGCTTTTAAGTTATTGAAGAAGATCAACAAAATGAACGAAGGCACAAAGAAAGGCGTAATCAAAACATGGAGCCGCCCTTCAATGATATTGCCTGATATGGTGGGTATTACTTTCGCCGTTCATAATGGAAACAAATTCATTCCGGTTTATGTAACTGAGAACATGGTAGGCCACCGCTTAGGTGAATTCAGCCCTACACGTACCTTCAGGGGACATGCTGGTAACAAAAACAAAGTGAAGTAAGCTTAATTACCTAATAACAGAATAGCAAGATATAAAATGGAAGCAGTAGCACATCTAAATAATAATCCGACAAGTGATCGCAAAATGCGCCTTGTTGCAGATCTTGTACGCGGCAAACGTGTAGAGGATGCACTTACCATATTAAAGTACAGCAAGCAGGAGGCTTCAAATAAATTGGAGAAACTTTTGCGCTCGGCTATCAACAACTGGCAACAGAAAAATGATGCCCGTCCGGAAGATAACCAACTTATAGTGAAAGAGATATTTGTGAACCAAGGCAGGCAATTGAAAAGATTCCTTCCTGCTCCACAAGGTAGGGCTAACAGGATTCGCAAACGTAGCAACCACGTAACTATCAAAGTTGATAGCAAAGTTGCTGCAACCACAACTAAAGAAGAAGTAGCCGCGTAAGCGCTTTATCTGAATCGTCCTAGAATAAG
>DLGO01000149.1:0-29702 GCA_002482725.1 Bacteroidetes bacterium UBA7692
TCTTCAAAAAATCTACCTGCTCCCGGTGCATTCCTCTCATAGTATTGGTTTTAGCTTTTATTAAAGAGCTAATGTAAATAAAACAAATCTTGTGTGCTATGCATTTTACATAATTTGTAAAATGGGAGGTTATTTATATCACAAGATAAGCAAGCAGCACCTACACAAGTACGCCTACTGTATGGTGAAAACCACATACAAGCAGTTGATAGCAAAACCAGCAACATTATGAGTGAATCAGATTTTGACAAGGCAATAAAAAAGGGCTTGGCATTCAATCCAAAGGTGTACGACCGCAAGAAAGGGAACAAGAAGCCCAAACTATCGGACGCGGAGAAAAAGAAATCCTTAGCCAAGATATTCGAGCAGCACATTAAACCGCCCGATAATGGTTCTTAGTGTGGTTATTCAAAAACATCTAGTGCCTCTTGGTTTAACTGCTTATTTTTTATCTGCCATTCGGCTATAGGCTTTAGTCTCTGAAAATCATGGTTTGGCATTCCTCCAGGCTTCTTTGACGTATTGAAATGGAACAGCGATTCATGTATGAAGTCAAAATACCTGTTAATCTCATAATACTTTGGGTCTTTCATGCTCATGCGCATTCTTATGCTATCCACTCTATTACACTCCGCATTTGCATGTAACATAAAATCAGTTCGGCTCAATGAAACACCGAGTTTCAAGAATTCTTCTATACTATACGCCATTTATATGTTTTTTATTGCCAACCATAATATTTTGAAATACCATCTGCCAGCACCTTCCCCGCAGCAGCAAGCCCTACACTCCAAGAACCATCCATAGCTTTTAAAAGCATTTTTGAAATCCATGCTTTTACCTTTACCCCAAATTCTTTTTTGTCATGTGAAGGGTCGTCATTATCAATTATCACCTCTAGTTCATTAATATCTTCTATTGGCATTGATATTTCCGAAAGTTCCTTTTTCAATCCATCAAATGCCCCTATTTCTATGTTGGACACAGTTATAGTCTGTACATTGCTATTACCTTGCTGGAAATTTGTGTTATCTCCATAGAAGTTAATCGTATTATGGACAATGTCTTTAACTTTAGCGTCCGTCAGTTCCTCTACATTTTCTATATCGCCTATTTCTGAATTTAATTCAAGCAAAAATTCCAATAATCTACTTTTTACAACTGTGACAATCTGAATTATTTGAGACCTATTAAATACTCTTTGTGCAAATATTACAGTATTCCCGCCAACATAATTCCTTGACATTAGACCGTAAAGCTCTGGGGGAATAGGGCTTGTCATTTCATTGCTATCGGTTTTTATAAACGCTTCTAGAGACGCAACGCTTTGTATAATTTCCATGCTACGCATGGCCTCTGCGTCTTCTTTCTTAAGAGATATTAAAGGAATTGGAGTAGCATCAACCCTACCGAACCTACTACCGATACTCCCTATTACTTGGCAAGGCAATATTCTATAATCAGGTACTTTATCAATATACCCACTAAGCTCCCCATCTATCCACTCCTTAAGCTCCTTGTTTTTTAGCTTATGGGCTAAAATCTTTGCTCTGGTCAATGCCTGTGTTAAGGAACATTTCTCTTTAGCCAAATCATCTATTAATTCATCTATTATTTTCATGCGTAGTTTATACGGTAACAACCACTAAATGTATTATATTAAATTTATGTTTAGTGTTTAGTTATAGTTGTGCAATAATTTTATGTGCATAATTATTGAATATGTGTTAGTGCCATCTTATTTGTTAATTATGCTTATTAATAAAGTGAGGAGACGGCAATGGGCAGGCGCAGACGTTTAGGTAAAGAGGATAAGGAGCGACCAGGCGCCCACCAATGGAATAAGAAGGATTAAATTCACTTTCCGTGAACAGGGAAAATGATATTCTGTAAAACATGTCAGGTCGTGCATAGCCTGATAGCTTTTCGCCTGTTTCTACGTCACTAAGACTATATGTTTCGCTTGTAAACTGCTCAGAAGTAGAGATGCTAAGAAAGTTTCGGAATGATAGCAGCGATTTATCCTTTGTAAAGTTCATAGCGCACACCTTTATATGAGCAAGTTGTTGATATACCTAGCTTTTATAAGGTTTCGAACACTTATAGGCTGTGGGCCTACGGCTTCGGCTCGGGCTTCCCAAAACTCAGGATATAGTTTACCATCTTTTGCAGCTCACTCTCGAATATTACCTGCGTGGGCTGTACGTTTTCTATCCAATGCTTTATCAAAAAAGGATCGGGCTTTTTGGCAGTAGTAACCCCCATTTCCTTCAGCACCTTGGCATTGGCCAACTGCTCCACCTGAGATTTGATAGGTATAACAAATAATTTTTTGCCCAGGTGCAGGGCTTCTGCAGCAGTTTGAAAACCACCTGCGGTAATTACACCACCGCAATGGATAATATCCCGGGTAAATGCGGCTGTATTGATGGGCTTGATGGTGACATTTTCTTCTATCCGCTCTACTTTAGCCTGCTTGGAATACAATACGAAGTGATACTTTTCGAAACGGAGTTCATTCAGGATGTTCAGCAATTCATCGTCTGTAAACGAAATAAGATAAACGAGTATAAAGTCTCCGGTGGTTGGTTCGGCATTTAATATCTCGGTACGTATAATCGGGTTGAATACAAACTCATCAAATTTTTTGAAGTGCATGCCAACCTTGCTTTTTGCGGGGCACATCAGCTTGGAGCCATACTTTGTTAGCCGGGAACTCAACCCCATTTTTGGAAAATTCTTGCTTTCCATTGAGTATGCATTACCAACGCCAACGCTGGTAACGCGCCTAAAGCGCGCCCCCCACAATGTTATTGGCTCAAAATCAGAAATGATAAGGTCGTATTGCTTAAAGGGTATGGAAAAAACATCTCTGAAAAAGCGGAACCAATTTGTTTTCCGCAATGATTTAAAGAATGAAATTTTCCCTTTTTTGCCATACAAAAATGTAAGGCCCCTAAAGGTATAGTTGACAGGAAAGGGAACTTCAACACTACTGTTGCCGCCGCTTATCACTACATCCAGCCGCTCCATGTCGGGCATTTCTTTCAGCAGGTTATAAATTTCTATCGACCGGGTTATGTGTCAGTTTCCTGTGGCTTGTATCCCGAAGAGGATCTTCATGTTCCTTGGTTTGGTGAAACCTGTTTGGTGCAGGCTAATGAACTGAACAATGATGTGATTATTGCTCTGTCTGCCCGGCCAGCTTGGCAAGGTAGGTTAGGTGCATCATTTCAAATTCCTTTATGCCATTTGCATCTTCTGTTTCTGCAACCGGCACTTCTACGTCATTATTCAGCTCTTTATAATAGACGAGTTGCCATGATCCGTTATTGTATTCCAGCGATGTAAGGTTCTCTATCCAATCTCCGCTATTGAGGTAATGGACCATACCATTTTTATTGACAAAGGTCTTCATCACCGGTTCGTGAATATGGCCAAGAATGACGCAGTCGTAGGCGTTAGCTATGGCAATGTCTGCTGCTGTTTGTTCAAAATTGCTGATGTGTTTTACGGCAAGCTTCACACTATCCTTCACTTTTTTACTTAACGAAATTTTGCTTTTGCCAAGCTTTTCCAGGATGTGGTTCACAAGCCGGTTAAAAAGAATGAGCATATCGTATCCGCTGCCACCCAATTTGGCCAGCCACTTGCTGTGCTTCATGGTTATGTCGAACACATCTCCATGAAAAAACCAATGCTTTTTACCATCCAGCTCTAATACCAACTTGTCGTCCAGCACAAAGTTGCCGAGCGTGAGGCCACTATATCTCCGCAAAAGCTCATCGTGATTGCCGGTGATATAATAAATCTGAGTACCCTTGGTCATCATTTTCAGTACTGTCTGCAACACTTTGACATGGCTCTTGGGGAAATAGTATTTGCTCAGATTCCAGATGTCGAGGAAGTCGCCGTTTATTACCAGAATCTCAGGCTCTATTCCCTTTAGGTATGTGTTGAGCTCTTTTGCATGGCAACCGTAAGTGCCCAGGTGTGTGTCCGAAATCACGGCCACTTTTATCTTGCGTTTTGTCATAGCAAATCGTTTCACAAATAAGTGTTGCGAAACGATTTGCTATGTGAGGAACAAGTTAAGAATCAGGGAACGTTGCGTTATGCGGGTGTTATGTGTTTATTTAACCAAATTCAGGCTGCCCTTCAATACTTTGGCACGATAGCCATCGCAACCAAAGTATTTCATGAAGTACACAAACACGCCGGATGGTTGTTGCTGTCCGCGGAAATAACCATCCCATCCATCTTGCAAATCGTGCGATTCGAAAACCAACTCGCCCCATCGGTTAAATATCTGTAGCTCTATCAGCTGTACATTATTGCCATATATGTAGAAGATGTCATTGAGGCCGTCGCCATTGGGAGTAAACACATTGGGTACAAAAACATTTCCTCCATCGCATGAACTATCCTTCTCCACGGTAATGTAGATGGAGTCATAGGCTGCGCAATTATAAATATCGCTTGCGGCAAGTGTTATCCAGCCCGATTGCGACAACTCAGCCGTTGTGTTCTTTGCCTGGTTGTTGGCAAACAGCGAGTCCGGTTGCCATAAGAAAGACGTCGCTGTAGTACTTTGAGCAGATAGATTGATTGTTTCTCCTTCTTTAATCACCGTTCTGTCGGCTATGATTGAAATATCCGGTCCGGTAGATATGCTGACAATAATGGTACTGACACTATCGCAGCCCGTGGTGGCGAGTGTGTCACTATATGCTCCGGCTTGTTTTATTGTTTCGCCATTCCATATAAGGCTATCGCCATTGCATATAGTTGCAAAGGCAGTGTCCCGCTTTAGGTCTGTTACACTAAGTATCAGGGTTATCACGCTATCACAAGCTGAAGTAGCAATCGTATCTGCGTAGGTGCCGGAAGCTGAAATTAGCTGCCCGTTAAAATTATAGCTGCCGCCTGCGCAGATACTATGGGTTATAGTATCGCGCTTCAGGCCGGTGGCAGTTAACTGTAATGTTATAATGCTGTCGCAACTGATAGTTGCCAAAGTATCGGAGTACATTCCGGGAGCAGTTATCATCTGGCCACCGAAAGAAATGCTTTCTCCTGCGCAAATACCGCGGGCTATAGTATCTCTCTTGTATGGCGAAGCCGATAGCTGCAACAGAACAATACTGTCGCAACCGGCAGTTGAAAATGTATCGCGGTAAATGCCTGTTTGGGTATAGGTATTGTTGCCTATGGTTATGCTTTGGCCTGGGCATATAGTGCGCACTATAGTATCGCGAATGGCATCACTTACATTCAGCCTGAGCAGAACGATGCTGTCGCAGCCTGTTGTGTTGAAGGTGTCTGTGTAAACACCTGTTTGCGTATATGTGTTTGTGCCGAGCGTATAGCTTTGGCCTGTGCAGATGCTTCTGTTAATAGTATCCCGGATTTCTGTTCTGGCATTCAGCACCAATACAGAAATGCTATCGCAGCCTGTGGTGGAAAATGTATCGCGGTAAACTCCGGGCTGGCTGAATGTTTGACCTCCAAAAACCACACTCTGACCAGCGCAAATACCACGCGTGATGGTATCCTGCTTAGGTGCGGAAACAGTGAGGTGTAATGTGATGATGCTGTCGCAGGTGATCGTTGGTATCGTGTCATAGTATGTTCCGGGCTGGTTATACGTATTACCGCCAAAGGCAAAACTCTGCCCGGAACAGATAGCGACTGTTGTATCCTTGCCCTTGCTGCTGCTAAGAACATAGCTGGTAGTGAAAGTATCCGTACAGTTATTTACCGAAACATACTTTGTGATATGGTAAGTGCCATAGTCAAGCGGTGTCACCGGATTTATTTTAAGTGTATCGCCGGTATAGAAGGCCCCATTGGGGCGCTGCCAGCGATAAGAAGAGTATGGAGAGGCATCCAGTATCAGCATCACCGAGTCTCCTGTACATGAAGAGCCGACTTTAACCACAGGGTTAAATGAAAGCGTATCTACTGAAAATGTAAATGTCCTGGCAAAGCCGCAGGTGTCGCTGATTCTGGCAACGTAAACGCCCGGCTGTGTAAGGCCAAAAAAATTGGATGCCTGCACTGCCGCTGTTTGCGGGCCGCTTACAATCTCGTAGCGGTAAGGCGGAACGCCTTTCGTGCTATCGGGTTGCAGCCCCACATTTACCAGACCGTTGCATTTTATCTGCACCGCCCGGTCTATCCTTGGCAGCTCATAGGCGGGAATGATAATGGTATCGCGCATTACTGTACATCCTGCTGTTTGCGTAATTGGTAAAAACGTAGAGTTTGGGTTAATCGATACCACATAGGAGCCGTGATTCAGGTTCAGTATGGTATCCGTCAGCTTATTTGAATAGGTGATAAACCCACCTGTAGACAGATCAAATATCATGGCAGAAAAGCCACCATTCATAAATCCGGATGATGTATAGCGAATCTGGTTTTCACCGGGGCAGCCCTTTTTTATACTGCGGGAATACCTGTAATCTGAAACATCTGACGGGGTTACGGTTATCGAACCATTAAACACTGTGCCGCAGGAATCTGATACGGTATATGTATAAGTGCCTACGCCGAAGTTGCCCATGCTGAAACACAATCCGGAAAGCCCGAGAGGGCCAGAGGTCTGGCAATTGGGCGTGTCGAAAACAATAGGGTAAGTGATGGTATCCCTATGCGCAAATCCATTTTTCCTGCTCTGCACTATCGGTGGTCCGCTGTTGATTACCATCTTTGGGGTAGATAAAAAATTATAGCACGAAACCTGAAGGCCCGCGGTAGAATCGCGGCAGTGAACACCAAGCACACTGGCACTTATAGATGGCACGGGTATAGCAGGCCAGGTTACATTTTTAGAATAAAAGTTGCCACAGGTGTCTCTTATTGTTACTTGATAAGTAACCCCCGAAACCAGGGGCTTAGTCTGCATATAGTATACGTAGCCGACAGAATCTTTGTAAACCGCAGAATCAACGGTAGCCAGGGTTGCAGCATTCTTTACCACAATGCTTATAGGCGTATGCAGCGCGGTAGGAAATTCATCTGTGACATAGGTACGGTTTGAAAATGTACCCACATATTTGATAGCGCAGGAGTCTGTTTTTTGTGTGAAACCGACATTGGGGAAATCAAATGGACCGAACCTGTTCCTCATAGTTACTACATCCCCGCAACTGTTTGTAATGGTAATGTTGGCATACTCGCTATAATCAACGCCCTTTACCCCGACAGTAAAATTGAAATACGATTGCGATTGGTAACCGGTGATGGTATCATAAAATGTGTTGGTCGCTGTTTGTATGCTCACATACAGCGGCATTGCTATTCTGGCCCCCGCCGCATAAATTTCTATATAGATGTCTGCGCTATCGCAGTCAACCATTCTGTCATTCACGTTCTGAATAACAAAGGAGGTATTGGGATCGGACAAGGTAAGCGATCTGGTGGCAAAGCTTTGGCAGGCGTCTACCATGCGAATGCTATAGCTACCGGCAGGCAAGTTATTGAATATATGAGATGCCTGTGTGATTGGTGCACCACCGGAGAGCGGCGTAATTGTCCATGTAAACGGCGGTGTTCCCAGTCCCGGCTGAGGGTTGCCGCGTATAATGCCCGTAGCAGAACCCACGCACAATGGCTGCTCCAATGTTGGTGCAAAATCGGGGAACTGATAATTACCACCTACTACAACATTGGCTTTTGCACTGTCGTTGGATAAATTGGTGACCAATACCTGATAGGTGGTACCTGATGGTAATCCGCTAAATGAATTGCCGCTTTGTGGCGGGCGAATGTCCGGGCCATTAAAAATAGAATATATGGTAGAGCCTGATGGATTTTGCACATGTATGGTTATGCTGCCATTGTTGGCACAGGTGCTGGCTACAACAGTTATAGAATCTATGGTGATAGCAGCGGTACTGCTAAGTACTGTACTAAACAGGCACAGGAAGAAAAGCTTGATGGATATTGATTTGTGCATGATACAAAAGTACTGTAGCATAATGCCTGAAACTTTTGAGAGTTTCAAATATCGTACATGTTCACCGTTTTGTTTTAGAGCTAACCCAGGACTTATAGTTGAGAATTTGGTTGTCTTCGCCCGATTCCATTTTCTTATCCTCCATCAAACCCTTTAACTCTGCCTGAACACCCTTATCCCTATAGTTGAGCAATTGTTTGCAAAGTAATTTTATAAATGTCAGGAGCTTTTTTTCGGCATAAGTATCCTGCTGCTCAAGTTCTGCTTTAAATTGTTTTTGTACCTGTTCAAGGCGTATTTTGGTTCCATCAATATCTTTAGATTCTACATGCATCAACAGCTCCGCCACTGCAACACGTAGCTTAAACAGGTTATCTGACTGCTTATACAGATCATTGGTATAGTACTTTACAAAGCTTCGTATAGCCTCATTGTATTTGCCGGTTTTAAAATATAGTATCCCCCTGTTCAGCTGAATAAACATACCGTAATAGGAAGCATTTGATTTGTTATCGATCATTACTGTTTCCAGTTCATTAAGCGCTTTCAATGCTTCTTCGGGATTTGTTTCTGAAAGATTGATTACACGCGCATTGTAGTAATAGAAAACATACTTCTGATAGTGGAGCCGGTTGTACTGCTCTATTTCCTCTTTCAGCTTTTCGGCATACTGCAGCGAGCGTGCGTGCTTGCGGTTCCTGGAGAATGAATTAACCAGGTACACCAACATTTGCAATTTAGTGTCGTGGTTATTTTTATCGAACCAATCCGCTTTGTTAAACCTGTTATAAATATCTACCATGAACTTTTCCAGCTCTATAAAGCTGTGGCGCTGCAGCAGTATCTGGCTTACCGCCCGGTATATCTTGGTCTGAAAAATTTTGCTTTTCTGCAGGCTGTTATCGGCGGTGTATTTGGAACTGATCTCTGATAACACCTGCAGGATATTTTCATCGCCACGCCCGCGCCCCTGCGATAGCTTCAGCCTATACACAACAGCCGCCAGCACCTGGTCCATTTCACGCAGCTTGTTGAGGTGCACGGCATTGCTGTTCCGCTTCTCTATGTATATCTCCGGGTTAATCTCCGGAAGCTCTCCGGATATTTTAATATAGGCAGCATAAAGCATATCCAGCATCTCGAGGTTTTCTGCAGCTATAGCCAGCTTCTCTGCCCTGCGCAGGAAATGAAGCGCCAGCACAAAATTATTTTTATCGTAGAAAATCTGGTGGGCCGAGAAGTATAAAAAGAGCTTATTCTTATCATTTTTGGTTTCGTGAAGCATGGTAAGGTTCTGGCAAATAACTTCCTGAAGCCGGCCCCTTAGCCTGTAAAATGCATTTTTGCCCTCATCCCCATAAAGTTTTTTGAGAATCTTATCCTCGTTGTATGAATCCCCGCTGGTTCTTATATAGTCGAACAGCAATTCATCTTTCCTGTCGTGCTTGGTAGTAATGCGCGAAAGGTACAGCTTGAGGTGCCGAACCTCTTCCTTTGTCATAGATGCAACTAATTGCGGGAGTTTGTCCATCCTGTATGTACCTTTGAACCTGTAAGAAAACAAAAAAATTGATGAAGTACAGAGCCAACATTCTTTTAGCTTGTAGCATCTGTGTACTAAAGATTGATATTTAAATAAATGCGTTGTGCCTAACTAGCTTTTTTATAGGATATAGCATCTATATTTGATTTATTAAAAACCGGAGAATAATGTTTCAGAGAATTTCACTTATTACCATCATAGCTGTATGCAGCTGCTTACCCGGTATTGTATTCTCTCAGGCTACACTATCGTTGTCTACCACCTCGCTATCGAGTGCTACGCCGGCCATTAACGACCAGCTGAGCATATTCACCATGCTGACAAATACCAGCACAGTAGATACGTTTGAGGGTATTATTGATTTTTCCCTGGCCAATGATGACAGTATTTTAATAAGTACCGCTGTCGTGGGCAAGCCCAACTATGCAGGCACATCGATAGTATTGGCACCTCTGGAGCAGAAAGCAGCCTTATTTACGGTGCAACTGATACCTAGCTATTTCAAAGCCGGACCGGAAATAATTATTGTATGGCCAATAGCGAAAAATCCAAAAACGCTAACACTGGTAGTGGATAGCGCAGAAGCACCAATTGATATACAGGTTGCTGTCGGCATTGATGATGCTGATCCGCTATTGAAGGCTTTTGTTTCAGGGAACCGCTTTGTGATACAAAACAATCATTCCGAAATTTCACTTGAACGTGTACAGATATTGAGTGCAAATGGTTCTGTAGTGCACAGCCAGGATGTTGCTGACACAAAAGCAGAGATAGATATTGCCTCACTAACGCCGGGGGTGTACCTGGGAGAGATACTATTTAGAAATGGCTCAAGAACCATAGTGCGGTTTGTGAAATATTAAGCAACCGTCAAAAGAAACATGTAAATAAAAAAGGCTTCTATTCAGAAGCCTTTTTTGTGTCTTGAAACCAACTGGCGTACATCACATAGTTATTGCCGATACGCTCTATCAGGTGCTGAAAGTTTTTCTCGTCTACCTGTTTCATTGGCCGGGCCGGCACACCGGCATATATCCATCCGCTTTTTACCACCGTGTTTTCCGACACTACGGCGCCTGCCGCCACGATGCTATTCTCCTCTACCACTACATTATCCATAACAATAGCTCCCATACCGATAAGCGCATTGTCGTGTATAGTACAACCATGCACGATAGCACGGTGGCCAATGCTAACATTGTTGCCGATAGTAACCGCAGATATTTTGTACGTGCAATGAATTATTGCGCCATCCTGTATGTTTACTTTATTGCCTATCCTTATTGAGTTTACATCGCCGCGCACAACGGCTGTAAACCACACACTGCAATCATTTCCCATAATTACATCGCCTATAACCGTTGCATTTTCTGCAAGAAAACAATTGTCGCCCAGTTGAGGTGCCTTACCATTTACAGGAATTACCAATGCCATATTATGCTGTGTTTTTTATTGATTTTTTGAGCGCCTCTTTTTTATAGATTGATGGCGATATCCAAATCCCATCCACCCTTCAGGGTATAGGTTTCTTTGCCCGAAATAATGGATTCGGGTTGTCGCCTCTTCAAGAAATTTCCATTGTCCCATTTACCGTTCTTGTTGCGATCGTCGGTAATGCGCATCGTATAATTACCGGCCAGCGCTTTAGGAATTTCATACTGCTTCTTCATTTTCCCTGAAACAAAAATTTGCTTCACTACCTTTCCCTGATCGCTTATTAACTCCAAAATTTTGTACTCGTCACTCTTTGACTCCAGATTAATTTTTATGTTGCCAAAACTCTCAGCCGACAGCGTTATAAATTTTAACGTGGTACTATCGTTCCTGGTTCCCAGATAATCCTCAAAAACAGAATCTTCAAAAATCAGGGAATAGTTGGTGCCGGGTTCCAGCTTTGCATCAATGGTAATTTTGGTCGGCTCTGTTGTATCAATTTTTAGTTTAATGGGAAACGATATGCCTGTTGTGTCGTTTCTCAAAACAGCCGTTTTTGAATCGTTTATACCGATGATTGGTCGGGACAAAAATATTTTAAGCGATTCATAAGGGTTTTGTAGAACGGCTGACGCTGATTTTTTACCGCCAGTCCCAAGGCTAACCAATTGATTATCAATGGATAAAAAATATTCCTTGCGTTTATATAAGGAATCCATCACAATTGGCTTCAAATTCAACCTCAGCGTATCAAAAACGGTATCATTGAGCTGAAAATGCAATTCTGCCTTCTTTTCGTCCAGTTTTGTATACCAATAGGTTAGCGTATCCTTTGTATTATTAAAATATGCAATGTCTTTTGGTGCATTAAGCGGACCGTCAATTTTTATAGTTTTGACCGCTGTAGAGAAAGCGACCTGCAACGCTCCCAGCGATGTTCCACGTGATTCGATTATTTCCAGCTTTCCTTTTTTCTCTTCAAACATAGCAAAGGAAATAACTGGCTTAGCTGATCCGGACAAGGTAACAAGTGTATCCAAAAAGCCGATTGCTTCATTGGGTTGATCATAAATATAATTCAGGTTGGCGTCCTTCAAGCCAAATATCCTGTACTGTCCTGCTTTCACATTCTCTATTACGCCGGTTCCTGTTGCATTTGTTTTTGCAAAGTAAATTGGCTTTGAGCTCTTAACCCCATTTATGGAATCGGGGTGATATAGCGATATGATGGCATCTTCATAAGGCTTGCTATCTGCTGAGTTGATAATGGTAAAACTTATTTGCTGAGAATCCAGCACCGCGCCGGTTGAAAAAACAAAGGTGGTATTCTTCAGAATATTTCCTTCATTCAGGTCTTTTAGGTCATCTCCAAAATTGATAGTATAGGTTGTATTGGGCTGAAAAGTTCCTTTGTTCTTTATGCTTAATGTTTTGCCCTGTATCTTATACTCCGGTATTTTATCTATCGGCGGCGACACCACGGTTTGCTGAAAGCCTGTAGATTGGATAAACTCATCAAAAGTAATCCTGACCTCGTTGCCGGAAAACATCACCGTTTTATTGGGCGGAGTCGATCCGGTTATGGTAGGGGGCGTAGCATCTTTGGGGCCACCGGTCGGCGCCACCTCATTTGCGCATTCGGTAAGAATAAGCCCTGCCGCTATCAGCGCAATCAACTTTAAAGAGGAAAAGTAATGTTGGCGTAGTACCATTGATTATAGTTGTCCGGCTGCAAGGCCGTGATGCATTGCTTTTTATCGGCCAAGGTGTACAAGCAACACACTAACATCTGCAGGACTAACCCCACTAATGCGGCTTGCCTGGCCAATGCTTCCGGGTCTTATTTTGTTTAGTTTTATGCGCGCCTCCATCGATAGCGATTTCAACACAGAATAGTCAAACGCATCACTTAGCTTAATATCTTCTAAGCGGCTGATTTTTTGGGCCATCTCTACTTCCTTCTGTATATAGCCCGCATACTTAAATTCTATTTCCGCTGCTGTCACAAATTCTTCGTCGTAATTATTCAGCACTTCATTTACCTGAGGCAAGGCACCCCTCAATTCTGAAATGCCCAGTTGCGGACGAGAAAGCAGGCGGTCCAATTTGGTTTTAATCTTCAATTCAGCGGTTTCTTTCTCAACCAATAGCTGATTAATCTCCTCCGGGTTTACCGCAAACTCTCCGAAAAAGCGTAGCAATTCTGCCACTTGCTTTTTCTTTTCCTGCACCCTCTCCAGTCTGCTATCGTCAGCAAGCCCAATGGCATGCGACAATTCAGTAAGGCGCAAATCGGCATTGTCCTGACGAAGCAAAATGCGGTATTCTGCCCTTGAGGTAAACATCCGATAAGGCTCTTCCGTTCCTTTATTTATCAGGTCATCTATCAATACACCTATATAAGCATCCGAGCGCTTTAGTATAACAGCGTTTTCCTCTTTGGCCAAACGGTGCGCATTTATCCCGGCCATTAAACCCTGGCAAGCAGCCTCTTCATACCCTGTGGTGCCGTTTATCTGCCCTGCAAAAAACAAGCCCTTTACCAGTTTTGTCTCTAATGTGAGGGTCAATTGTGTAGGTGGAAAGTAGTCGTACTCAATAGCATAGCCCGGCCGGAACATCTTCATATTCTCAAATCCCGGTATTTGCCTCAAGGCTTTATATTGCACATCCTCTGGTAGAGAGGTAGAAAATCCGTTTACATATATCTCTACCGTATTCCAACCTTCCGGCTCTACGAATATCTGGTGCTGGGATTTGTCTGCAAAGCGGTCTATTTTATCTTCAACCGAAGGGCAATACCTTGGCCCCAACCCTTTAATCCTTCCCGAGAACATGGGCGATTTGTCGAAACCGGTGCGAAGAATGTCGTGCACCTTTTGGTTGGTATAGGTAGTCCAGCAGCATAATTGCTTATTAATCGCCTCTTGCTTTTGCTCTTCTGTAATTGGCTTTGAAGGGTCTTTTATAAACGGGTTGTAGCCTTTTTTATATGAAAAGCCTGTTACTTCTCCATCGCCCTCTTGCCTGGCCATCGCTTCATAGTTCAGGCTTCTGCCGTCAATGCGCGGAGGTGTGCCCGTTTTCATACGGCCCGCTTCAAAGCCTAAATCTACCAACTGCTCGGTGATGCCATGGGCAGCTTTCTCTCCTGCTCGGCCTCCGCCAAACTGTTTTTCACCAATATGTATAAGACCATTCAGGAAAGTACCATTGGTAAGTACGACGCTTTTGCTCCTTATCTCTAAGCCCATACCGGTGTAAACACCTCCTATCCTACCATCTTTTACTATCAGGCCGGATATCATTTCCTGCCAAAAGTCTACGTTGGGAGTTTTCTCCAGCATATCACGCCATTCCAGCGCAAACATCATGCGGTCGTTTTGTGTCCTTGGACTCCACATGGCAGGCCCCTTAGACCTGTTCAACATGCGGAACTGCACCATGCTCTTGTCGCTTACCATTCCAGAGTATCCTCCCATGGCGTCTATCTCCCGCACTATCTGGCCCTTGGCAATTCCGCCCATAGCCGGATTGCAGCTCATTTGAGCAATGGTTTGCATATTCATGGTTACAAGCAACACCTTGGAACCCATATTGGCAGCAGCGGCAGCAGCTTCACAGCCGGCATGTCCTGCACCAACCACTATAACGTCGTATTCTGGAAACATCAGGCTGCAAATGTAAGTGCATTTGCTGATTTATTAGGTTGGTTATACTATTATAGCAATTGTTCCACGTGGAACTGTAGGTAAAAGCAAACATTATCTGCATTAAACAGTTATATTTGAACAAACACAACAACATGCGAGTACATATACTACTTCTGATAAGCCTACTCACCTATAGCGCAGCAGCTATTGCCCAACAACAGCAAGGAACCTACTCCACCATAGAAATAGATTTACAAAGCAAGAATGACACGGTTGACAATGCGGCAAGCAGTAAGGCGCTGGTTTGGATGAATCCATCCAACGGAATGCTGGTAATAAAGGTTGAGCTAAGCACCATCAGCACGCGTGTACCAAGAATGGATAGCGCGCTAGCGAAGCTTAGCGCTCAATACCTATACTTCAAAGGAGTGCTAGCCAATTACAATGAGCTATTCTCTCAGGAAAACAAGGATATGGAGTACATGCTACAGGGAGAACTTATGACTCAGGACGCCAAAACAGGGGCAACAATGATATATGACCCTGAAAATCTTGGGAACAGCAGCGACTTAAAAGCCATACGCCTAAAGCTAACTATCAGCATCAGCCCCAAAGACTTACACATTCCTGTTTTGTCAGATAATTGCGACGATCGCATAGTAATAGAGATGAGGGGGGCGCAGTTAAACCAAGGAACTATGCAAACTCCATTCTAGTTGTTCCACGTGGAACAAACGCACATAAAAAAAGGCGTTAACCGAAATGGTTAACGCCTTTTTTCGTTCCGTGTAACTATATAAATCGACCGTCCTGGTAAATCAGCTCACCATCGGCAAAAATCTGACCACCATTTCGCATATCTGTAATCATATCCCAATGCACCGTGCTTTGGTTTAGTCCACCACACTGCCTATAGCTCTGCCCAACAGCCATGTGAATACTGCCACCAATCTTCTCGTCGAACAAAATATTGCGCGTGGTTCGTTGGATGTTAAAGTTGGTACCTATAGCTACCTCTCCCCACATACGCGCACCCTCAATAGCAAACACCTTATCCAAGACATCCTGACCCTTCTCAGCACTCCAGGCAATAATAACGCCATCCTTTACTTCTAATGAAATGCCCTCTACATCCTTACCCATATATATAGTAGGATAACTGAAGTAAACCTTGCCTTGAACGCTATCTTCTATAGGCGCACTAAACACCTCCCCACTTGGCATATTGCTACGACCATCACTATTAATCCAGGTCCGGCCTTTTACCGAAAACTTTATATCAATGTTTGGACCTTTATAATGAACCAAATCCGCCTTATTCAATCTGTCGACATACGCCTGCTGGTTTCTGCGAACCTCCAGCCACTTCTCAACCGGATTTTCATCGTATAAATAGCACGACTGGAACACAAACTTCTCGTACTCATCCAAACTAAGCTCTGCATCATCAGCGCCCGCCTGGGTCGGATACTGACAAAGGCACCTCCGCATGCTTCCATTTCCAATTCTTTCAAAATAAAGCTGGTTCAAAACATTCTGGGCCTGCTGAAAGACCTTATACTTCTCTGCGCTCGGTGGTTCTGATTCACCATCTCCCCTGGTGAAGGGAGCACGAATATTCAAATAACAATCAAAGCTTTCAAAAACGTGTTTTTTCAAGGGATTGATCCATTCGAGCTGATGCTGCTCACCATTTTCCAGCACTCCGGCACCTTCGAGATTCAACTCGACGCTGATAACCGGATGGCCACCTGCCAAATATATCTCCTTTACCACCTCTTGTAAAAGCTGTTCGGCTAAATAAGAGGATACTATATAGACTTTATCGTCCTTTTTTACCGCTAAACAGTAGTTAACCAACAACTTTGCGTACTTACTTAAAATCTCTTTGTCAGGCATTTTTATTATATTTAAAATATTAACAGTTAAGATATTACAGTCATTTTTTGCCTAAAAACATATCAAAAAACAGGCGCTACAGGCGCTTTTATTTCAAACTCACCCTCATCATCACCGGTTGATGGTCACTATCGGCAAATCCAAGATCAATTCCCTTAATCAATTCCACATTTACATTAGGAGAAACAAAGAAATAATCAATGATAGTCGTAAACGTTTTACCTTTTTCGAATGCTGTTTTATTCTTACGATTGGTAGCGGTAGTGGAGTCAAAGGCAAAGTGCCAACCAGGAATATAGTTAGCATCCGCATTCAGGTCGAGGTAGTCCTCCTCTTTTTCAATAGCAAATTTGTGTGCGCTTATACCGGGAGGAGCAATATTCCAATCGCCACCCATCACAACGTAGTTACCTTTTTCATGCTCCTGAAGCATAATCTTCTTCGTAAATTCCATCTGACGTTTCTTCACATCGCCATTATCATAAGCTTCGAAGTGGGTATTAATTACTATCAGGTCTTTTCCATTTGCCAATTTGTAGCGCTGCTGTAGAAGACACCTTTCCAGGTAAAACAGCTGGTCAGGGAATTTATCTGCATTTGGCAGTTGGATGCGCTTGCTTTCTACCGGTTGGAAAACCGATAACGATTGAAGGCCCGCTAATACCCGACCCATAGGATTGGTATATGGAACAGGGACAAACTTAACATCGTAATTAACTGCAAAAGCAGAAGAGAAGCCAAACAATGAATTACTGATCGTAGCCTCCTCATTAATGTTCCAACTACGGCGCGCCTCACGGTCTACCTCCTGCAAAAGGAAAAAATCTACCTCCTCTTTTTGCGCGGCAAGAAATGCATTGATACCAAATACATACTTGTCTACGTCCTCCTTATTGCTAACTACCATTTTTCCGCCATCGTAAAAGAAGTCGGCTTTGGCACCCAAACCTCCATAACCTATATTCCACGTTAGGAAAGTAAACGTAGAATCGGCTGCTGTAGGGTTGCCCTGCTTGGCAGGGGCCGCGGCCACATCCTCTACTGCGGGCGGGGTAAACTTATTCATCTTGGCATATACCAAATTGCCAACCACATACAGGGCAAAGAGCAATATGGGGGTGAGAATTACGATTGCAGCAATCTTTATCATCTTTTTCATGGAACTATTTTATAGTAATTAAATGCACATTAACCAGCTTATCGGATGCAAGTGATATTTTTTTATTCTATTATCACAATCAAAATTCGCACAGCATGAAACATTTTGAATGGAATTTTACACAAGAGGGCATAAAACTTTATGGACAGGGCTGGAGTCCTGAGTTCCCAAAAGCAGTAATAGTATTGATACATGGCTTCGGAGAGCATAGTACACGCTTCGCCCACGTAGCCCGTTTCTTCTGCGAACACAATATAGCTTTTCTGGCGTACGACCAATTTGGCCACGGCAAAACAGAGGGCAAAAGAGGATATGCCCCAAGCTACGAAGCAAGCCTGGATAGCGTAGACCGCATGCTGGAAGAAGCGGCTGCCAGATTTCCTGGAATACCACAATTCCTGTATGGCCATAGCATGGGCGGCAACGTAATGCTGAATTACATACTAAAGCGCAAGTCGAAAATAAAAGGTGCGATTGCATCGAGCCCATGGCTGCGATTGGGATTTGAACCACCTGCGTTCAAGCTGTTCCTTGCCAAGTTCATGAAAAACATTTTCCCTGCATTTCCTGAGAATGCAGCCTTAGATACTTCAGCAATATCCAGAGATAAAGAGGAAGTTAAGAAATACATCAACGACCCGCTGATACATGGAACTGTACGCGCAGGTACTTTCTTTGAAACCTTCAATGCAGGCAAATGGGCATTGGAACATGCCGACGAATTAAAAGTGCCGTTGCTTTTGCAACATGGTACCGGCGACAAGATAATAGCATATAGCGGCTCCCAGGACTTTGCAGCAAAAGCACCTAAGCAATATTTATTGTTCAAGTCTTATGAAGGATTCTACCATGAACTGCACAACGAGCCGGAGCGGGACAGGCAAGATGTATTCAACTATATGCTTACCTGGATTCAACAACAGCTGGCATAAGCATTAGCTTATCCTACTCCACAAATTATCTTTCGATTGCGCCTGAACAAAGGCGCGCAAAGCTGCATGTTGCGGTAAATCCAACGAGGGGTCTTCTTCCAATATACCGGATGCTGCTTCACGGGCCGCTTCCATAATAGGACCATCCAAAGCTATATTGGCAATTTTGAAATTGACATCACCACTCTGGCGTGTACCGTCTATATCGCCCGGACCGCGCAAGCGCATATCCTCCTCAGCAATTACGAATCCATCATTGGTAGCGCACATAACTTCTATTCTGCGCTTACTTACATAACTCACTTTTTCGCCAGTCATAAGTATGCAGAAAGATTGAGAGGCTCCCCTGCCAACCCGACCACGCAGCTGGTGCAGTTGCGCCAAGCCGAAGCGCTCCGTATTTTCAATAATCATAACTGAGGCGTTGGGCACATTAACCCCTACCTCGATTACAGTAGTAGCTACCATAATATTGGTTTCGCCGCGGACAAATCGCTGCATCTCATAATCCTTATCCTTGGGTTTCATTCTGCCATGAATAATGCTTACCGAATATTGCGGCAAAGGAAATGCGCGGGTTATGGCTTCATGGCCTTCCATTAGATTATTGAGGTCAAGTGTTTCTGACTCTTCTATCAAAGGGTACACTATGTACACCTGCCTGCCCTCAGCAATCTGCTCTTTCAAAAAACCAAACACAGCAGCACGACGGGCCTCTGTTCTGTGCACTGTCTTTATAGGTTTACGACCGGGTGGCAATTCATCTATTATACTCACATCTAAATCGCCATAGGTTGTCATGGCCAATGTGCGCGGTATGGGAGTGGCTGTCATAACCAGCACATGCGGTGGCGTGGTATTTTTGGCCCAAAGCATAGCCCGCTGTACAACACCAAAACGATGCTGCTCATCTATAACTGCCAAGCCAAGATTATGGAACACAACCGGATCCTCGAGCAAGGCATGCGTACCAATGAGAATATGCACCTTGCCCTCTGCCAGGTTTGCCAATATATTTCTGCGGGCTGCAGCTTTTACATTACCCGTTAAAAGTGCCACGTGGAGACCTGAGCCTTTCAATAATTCGCTGATGCCTTCGTAATGTTGATTAGACAGAATTTCTGTCGGTGCCATAAGGCAAGCTTGAAAACCTGAATCGATCGCCATTAGCATCGTCAGCAATGCAACTACCGTTTTGCCACTACCCACATCTCCCTGAAGCAATCGGTTCATTTGCTTTGCACCTACCGTATCCTTCCTTATCTCTTTAAGCACCCTTTGTTGAGCACCCGTTAATTTATAAGGCAGGTTATCATAGACAATCTTGAAGTAGTTATCAATTTTTGGAAAAATGAATCCCTTGCTGAAGCTTGTCCTCAACACTTTCATTTTCATTAAGCGCAGCTGAGTCAGGAACAATTCATCAAACTTTAACCTGTTCCGTGCTGCCTCAAGTATTTCCTCATTTTTAGGAAAGTGAATATTCTGAAAAGCATCAAAACGATTCAGAAGATTATAACGCTCCAATATTCCACGTGGAAAAAACTCTGGTATATCGCGCGGACCCAAAGTATCCATCAAAATACGTTCCAAGCGTTGAATACCTTTACTATCCAGAAAACGCTTCTTGGCCGTTTCGCTACTGTTGTACATGGGCATTAAACCCTTGCCGCCAGTAAGCTCCACCTCCTGAGTGGTAAGTTCAATATCCGGATGCGCTATGTTAAAACTATGATTGAACATAGCAGGCTTACCAAAGATGACATACTCAATATTCGGCCGTATGTTCTTCAGCACCCAATCTGTACCCTGAAACCAAACAAGCTCTATGCTACCTGTCTTATCAGAAAACTTAGCCGATACGCGCTTACCCCTACCCTCACCAATTTGCTTAATGCCAGTGATTACACCTTTTAATTGTATGTACTGAGAAAATTCATTGATTTCGGAAACAGTGTGAATAACGGAACGATCAATATACCTGAAAGGAAAATAAGTAAGCAGATCCTCATAGGTATGCACACTTAATTGCTTTCGCAGCACCTCTCCTTTCTGGGGGCCAACACCTTTCAGGTATTCAATAGCTGTTTGAAGCGTAGCAGACACCACGCTAAAATACATGTATCGCCCGTAAATAAAATCTAAGCAGAAATAATCTTATAGAAACAGAGAGAGCATCTGTCTACAAATACTGATCAAGATCAGAAACTTTAAGGTCGACAGTAATCTTCTTTATCTCCTGCTCCTGAGAGCGCTGGCATATCAACAACACATCGCCTGTATCCACAACACAATAGTTTTCCAGCCCCTGCAACACTACCATTTTGCCATCCGGCACCATAATCATGTTGTTGCTGGCATTGTAGATTTTTACATTCTTGCCACTAACAGCATTACCCAGGTAATCTTTATCGTACACTTCGTACAAAGAATCCCAAGTGCCAATATCGCTCCAGCCAAACTCCGCAGGCATTGTATACACATTCACCGCCTTCTCCATAACACCATAGTCGATAGAAATATTGGTAACCTCGGAATAAGCGCGATCTATAAATTTTTGTTCGTTGGGTGTGTTGTAATAATCCGTACCATCTTTGAAAGCATCTATCACCTCGGGCAGGTGCTTGCGCATAGCATCTATAATGGTTTTAGCTTTCCATATAAACATGCCGGAGTTCCACAGGAAATCTCCGCTCTGTATAAAGGTCTTTGCCAATTCCAATGACGGTTTTTCGGCAAATGTTTTCACACGGAAAAAACCTTCTTCTGTTTCTTCGTCCAGATACTGTATATAGCCATAGCCCGTGCTTGGCTTGGTAGGCTTCATGCCCAATGTTACCAATACATTCTGTTTTGCGGTGAAAGCCAGGCATTTACGTATTGCACGCAGGAATTTATCCTCTTGCAGTATCAAATGGTCTGCCGGAGAAATAACCACATTTGCCTCTGGGTCTTTTGCGTAAATCTTGTCGCAGGCATAAGCTATACAGGGCGCTGTGTTACGGCGTGCAGGCTCCTGTAGTATCTGGTAATCCTGAATATCAGGAAGCTGCTCTTTAATAAGCGATACATATTCATCGCTGGTGACAATGTAGAAATTCTCTTTAGGGCAGATAGCGCTGAACCGCTCGTAGGTTAATTGAATAAGCGTTTTACCCGTATTAAGGATATCCAAAAACTGTTTCGGCTTTTGGGTCCTGCTTTTTGGCCAGAACCGGCTTCCGATTCCGCCTGCCATGATTACTACAAATGTGTGGCTCATTATTAATATGAAATAAGATGCTTAGTAAATTCGGGTGCGAATGTACACTATCCAAATCCGATTTAAAATGTTATATTCGGCACCCCCTTAAAAAAGGGATTGATTTCTGGCCTGTTTTTGAGCAGGAAACTCTAAGACGGTTTTTCCGTTTAAAAGTTGTTATCAGGCGATTAAAATCGGGCCCTATCAATTTTTCTATATAAATTTCGAATCATAAATAAACAAGTAATTGGTTATGGTACATACTGATGAAATACTGCTGGCACTGGAAGAAAACTTTGGTTTCAAAGGATTTAAAGGCGAGCAGCAAGAAATAATAGAGTCTGTGCTAAATGGCAAGGATACACTGGTGCTGATGCCAACGGGCGGTGGTAAGTCCCTTACCTATCAGCTACCTGCCATAATGATGGACGGATGCGCCATTATAATATCGCCGCTGATAGCCCTGATGAAAAACCAGGTGGACCTGATGCGCAACTATTCGGATAAGCAGGATATAGCGCATTTTCTTAATTCATCGCTGAACAAGACACAAAAAACACAAGTAATAAGTGATGTAAAGAGCGGTAAAACTAAAATGCTGTATGTAGCTCCGGAGACACTGACGAAGCAAGAAACCATAGATATATTCCTGGAAACTAAAGTAAGCTTCCTGGCAGTGGATGAAGCACACTGTATATCTGAGTGGGGACATGACTTCCGCCCCGAGTACAGGAAGATACGTGAAATCATCAATTCGCTTGGAAACAGGTTCCCGATTATAGCACTAACCGCTACTGCCACTCCAAAGGTGCAAAGTGATATTCTTAAAACACTGGAGCTGGAAGAGCCAAACATATTTGTTTCTTCATTTAACAGAAACAACCTGTACTACGAGATAAGGCCTAAGAAAACAACACAGCTGGCTTTAAAAAATATAATACAGTACATAAAACAGCGCAACGGTAAAAGCGGTATCATATATGTGATAAACAGAAAAACCGCAGATGAACTGGCAAGTGTGCTTACCATAAACGGTATAAAAGCTGTGGCATACCACGCAGGTATAGATAATAAACGCAGGGGGCAGATACAAGACGCCTTTCTAATGGAAGATGTAGACGTGATAGTGGCAACCATAGCATTTGGTATGGGTATAGATAAGCCGGACATCCGTTTCATCATCCACTACGATATACCTAAGAGCCTGGAAAACTACTACCAGGAAACAGGCCGTGCCGGAAGGGATGGGATGGAAGGTGACTGCGTAGTGTACTTCAGCTACAAAGACATATCTAAACTGGAAAAACTACTGCGGGATAAAACAGTTGCAGAAAGGGAACGTGGTTTGCAACTGGTAAACGAAACTGTAGCCTACGTAGAAGACTCCGGTTGCAGAAGGAAATTTCTGTTGCACTACTTTGGTGAAGAGTTTGACGCTGCAGGTTGCAAAAATATGTGTGACAACTGCCGCCACCCTAAAGCAAAACTAGAGGTACAAAGCGAACTACAGACTGCTATAAAAATAGTACAGGCTGTAAAGGAAAACCATGACCTGCCCTACATAGTAAAACTACTGATGGGCAAGAAGGCAAAAGAGGTAACTGACTTTAAATACGACAAACAAGAATGGTTTGGTGCAGGCTCTGCACATGATGAAGGCTACTGGAATGCTGTACTACGCAACGGTATGATGCATGGATTGCTGGATAAAGATATAGAACAATACGGCCTGCTGAAAGTAACTGCCAAAGGTGCGAGCTACCTGAAAAAACCGTTCCCTATTATGATAAGTGTAAATCATAACTATGAGGACGATGGAACAGAAGCTATACTACAATCTAGCAGCCAATCTAATGCAGTGCTGGATCCTGCATTGCTGGCTATGTTGAAAGACCTGCAGGTAAAAACAGGCAAGCAATACAGCTTACCACCGTATGTTATTTTCCAGGAATTTTCTTTGGAAGAAATGGCAACCAGCTACCCTATAAACCTGGAAGAGCTGGCCAACGTGAATGGTGTGAGCAAAGGTAAAGCTGAGAAGTACGGTAAGCCATTTATAGAACTGATAAAAAAATATGTAGAAGACAATGAAGTAGACCGCCCGGGAGACCTGGTAGTGAAAAACATAGCTGCTAAAAGTGGTGAAAAGGTGAAAATCATACAAATGGTGGATAAGCGCCTATCGGTAGAAGAAATAGCCAAGAACCTGAATATGAAACGCACCGACCTTATCAACGAACTGGAAAGTGTTGTGAACAGTGGTACCAAACTAAACCTGGACTACTACCTGAATGAATTGCTGGATGAAGATCTTGTAAAGGATATTTATGATTACTTCCGTACCGCAAAATCAGATTCACTACAGGAAGCCTACAACGAATTTGAAGATGATGATGTGGAATTGGAAAACCTACAGCTGGTTCGTATCAAGTTTATGAGTGAAATGGCCAACTAACAATACTTAATAACATACATAAAAAAAGGAGGAATGCTATAATTCCTCCTTTTTCATTTATAGCGTAAAGGTTCTATTTAACCTTACCAATAACCGTAATACCATCTGTAGTTATATCTCCCACTTTTACGTTTGGCTCTATGCCTGTTGGCAATATAACCGTAACCTGGCTACCCAGCTTAATTAAGCCTATTACATCGCCCTGCTTATACTCAGTACCGGGTGTCACATAATCTTCTATCCTGCGTGCTACCAGGCCTGCTATTTGTATCAACTTATAACGCATACCCGTTGGCGTTTCAAACAGCATTTCATTGTGCTCATTTTCGAAACGGATGCCATAGTCATTATCATTTGCCACAGCATTATTAAAACTACCCTTAGTATACTTTTTACCAATCAGCTTAGCTGCAAGAGGTGTGCGCTGGTAATGCACATTGGTAACATCCATAACTATAGAAATCATAGTACCCTCTGTATCCACATCGGCTGTCCACACACTGATAAGACCAAACTTCTTTTTGGTAATCAATAAGCTTTCCTTGTTCCACTTACTAACAGAAGCTACCCTACCATTGGCAGGAGCCAGAAAAACCTTATCACTTGCCACTATATGCCTGTCCGGCAATCGCAAGAACCAAAACTTGTAATAAAGACCAAAAGCTACGATTAAAAAAAGTATAAGGTATATACTGTACTTCAGTATCTTCTTCATGTGCAGAGCCAATTTTATTTGCCTTTTTCGGCGTAATCAAAACCCGCCAGCAGATAATTTCCCTTTGCATCTATAACCACCTCGGGTATCTGGTGTTTAGTTTCAAACTCGGCAAAAACCATCTGTAGCTGGCGCCAAAGTACAGCATGTTGCTTGTATTCCGGCCTTTTGCCATAAGCAATTACATTCTTAATGTTCATTTTGTATGGAAAAACATGCACCGGTATGTTTTCCTGCCCACCACTTTTGGCCAATACAGCAACTGAATATATCTCCTGAATCTGAATATCGGTCATAGCCATACAACCGGCACTAACACAATCGCCATGGATGTATATATCGCCGCCACGTGGTGCTTTATTCACAATTTCATCGCGCTTGTTGGGATAGTTTAAACCCAGTGAAAGATGATAGTTGCTCGCCGGATTAAACACCTGGATATGATAAACACCTTCCGGCACCTGCAAATCGCCCTGCTTCTTTTTCGGGCCTAATGTGCCACTGGTGTGGCAGATGCGAAAACTATCGTACAACACATATTTGTTTCCACTCAATTTCCATATTTCAAACTCTTTTTCCTCCTTGAAAGCCCTGATGAATATAGGATCTGCAGAAGAAACACCAATTTTGGCACAACGCTGCTGAATACGGCTTTCCATAGTTTCGAAAGCTTCTCTGACACGTGGAAAAGTACGCTGGCGCTGCTCAAAACTTTCGCTTGGAACCATACTGGTGAGAAAAAATAAAACAGGTACAAAAATGAAATTCCGCATAATGGATAAACGGATTTTTTGCTCCGGTTATTGTGTTGCAAAGATACCCTTCACAAAGGTTAAGAGCGGAATAAGCGTTCAGAAAATGTATCCACAGCTAATACAGTATTATAATAACTGTATTGTATTTATATAAATAAGTAAGAAATACAAGTGTTATTAGCATGGTGGACAAATGGTACAAGTTTTTGGCGGAGCTCTTGACTTTGTGGTTGTTCAAACAGGCTTGCATGGATATACACAACAATCCACAAACAGAAAAGTAATACAGGCTTAACTTTGGGATGCTTATTCACAGTATGTGGAATGGCACAAAAGAGGTGTGTACTGTATAAGTTGTTACCCACAATGATGTATCAAATCTGTTGGCGGACATAAATCTATCCACAGCAAATATGGATAAGGAAGTGTCTGTCAAATAAATGATACAACCAAATGAACATTAAGCCCATGTTTCCACGGGATATGCACAGGTATCAACATGGTTGTTAGTAGCAGTGGTAATGATATATAAGTAGGAATAATGGCGTAAGCTAGTAGGGAAAAAAAAAATTTCGGGGACTGCGTCCCTTTTTGGAAGGGGATATTGCGCGCCGGATTAAGGCGTGCCTGCGTCAATAAAAGCTTTTACTTCTGTGGTCCACTCGGTTTGGTATCTGGCAAGATAGTTTTCGTGGCCTGCACCGGGAAAGGTTACCAAATGCTTGCGCGCAGGAAGGTTGGTATATATCTCGTCGATCTCGGCCCTGCTTACCCTGTTATCCTGTTCGCCATACATTAATAGTGTAGGGCAGCTAATTTGCCGGGCATATTCTGTAGGGTTATGGCCAAAGGCCCAAAAGCCGTTTTGCACGCCGCCCCAAAACAGCAGTACGCCCGCCATTGGGAAAGTGGGCGCATGCATGAGCCTGAACCTGGCACACACCGTTTGATACATGGTACCAAAGGGACACTCGATAATGATGCCTTGCGGTTTAAGCTTATAATCATTTATAGATTTCATGATAGCGACAGCGCCCATGGAGGTGCCAAAAAGAAAGATATTTTTTTCGCCCTTGGCCGATAGATAGTCGAAACAGGACCTTACCTGCTGCGCTTCCAAAAAACCAATGGTAGTCTGATTGCCTTCTGAGCCACCCGAACCCATAAAGTCTACCAGCAGGGTGCTGTAACCTAAAGACTGAAACACAAGGGACTTATCCAGCAAAGAAGATTTACTACCCCCGTAGCCATGGAACAATATAACGGTGCCTTTTGGGTTTTCTGCCGGGATGCTCCAACACTCAGTTTTTTTATTGCTTTGGATCATAACTGTAGTATAAGGTACAGGGGGCCCGGTATCGTTGACCGGTCTTGGATTATTGATGCCAAAAAGAATGGTTTTGAGCCTTGCACTGAAAGATAGTTTGCCGGGGTCTGTGGTTTTGGTGATAGTGGTAGAAGCAAAGTGCGTAAACTTATATGCGTGGAAGCAAGCCACCATATTGATGAAGATAAACAGGACAATCAGGGAGGCAAGTATAAGGCGAACTCTTTTTCTCATAAGCGGGATATTGTTTTATACGGCGGTAGCTGAAACTTCAGCCTCGACTTCGGGCATAGCGGCGGGAGTTGGATGATGATGTATTACGGGAAAGAGGCGCCTTGCCAAAAAGTCGGGTAGCATAGGATGCAGCAACTGAGCAGCATAATTTTTAGGAAAGGGCTCTACGATACCAAAATTTTCGGGTTCCCTGTCGGGACAGGTATAGGTGCCGAAGGCAATATCCATAAGCGGAGATAGGTTGGCATAGTTGCCTGCGTGCTGGTCGCGGTCGTGGTGCCAGTGATGCAGCTCGGGTGCTCCGATTAAAATACGCAGCGGGCCGATGGGCAGGCGCACGTTGGAATGAATATAAACAGCCCAGATACCACGAAAAGCAATAAGTCCGGCTATTGCATCCAATGGAAAGCCAAGAATGAAGGCCGGAAGATTGATAAGGCCGATGGTAAAAAGGGAGTCCAGCGGATGCTCGCGATGTGCAGCTAACCAATCCATGTGCTCTGCGGTATGGTGAACCTTGTGAAACCGCCAAAGGAAATCTACATTGTGCTGCAGGCGATGGCCCCAATAGATAAGAAAATCGCTGAGTAAAACGACCTCTGCTGCCTGCAACCACCACGGCTGACCAGATACCAGAAGACTGAAAGAGCGGGGTATAAAATCCTGCAGCCAGATACTAAAGTAACTGAGGCTGCCAAGCACAAGGATGCTCCATAGCAGGTATTGGCCTGCAAAAAAGAGAAAATCGGTAAACCAGGCCGGACGGAATAATTTTTGACCGGCCTTTGCTGGAAATACGAATTCCATGGGTATGAATACCAAAATGAATAATAGCAAACTAAATGCGGCAGCCTTTAAGGATTCAATTAGTTCCACAGTATTATTTTTGTGGCCCATGTTGGTTTTTCTGGGCCCGGTTTATAGAGTCTTGCCTTTTGGCGCGTTCCCTGGACCATGCTTCAATTTGTTTTATGTGCTTCTTGGAAAGGCTTCGTGACATAGTTTTTGAAGATGTCATCATATTTAGAGATGGAGTAGGGTATAAGACAGTGTCCGATAATTGTGGAATATCAGGGGTATCGAGTGGAGATAATTCAGGCAAATTATTGCTGACGCTCCAGGCAGGAACACGCGCACCCGATTTATATGCCACAAAACTGGAAAGAACCCCGATAAACAGGAATAAAGTAAGGACACGTATGACAAGGGGCTTTTTCATGTAGCGGGATTGTAGGTTAAAGGTAGAAATAATTTGAATTCCACGGATAGGACTGAAAATTTACCAGGTTAAAGAGAAAAATACATAGCCATTCACATTTTTTGTCTACCGCATAATGGGCATCGAAATCAATGGATTACAAGGGGGAAATCATTTTGCCGCCTTTTCTGCTAAAGTCGCAATGTGGGTGTGGTTTATATTTGGAGTTCGTTTTTTGTTAATTACCCACGCTCATACAGATAAGAAGCAATATGAGCGTTCATGGGTTGCGATGCTTATTCAGAATACAGGCAGCGAGCTGTGGAATGCTTTGCTGACGCAAGATGGTGGTGGGAAACACCCACCACGGCGAGAAGAAATAGGGCCTTCCAAATTTTACCATCAAAACAGCCTGTTGTTTAAGCCATCATGTGTATGGATGTAAAGTGTTGAGGGGGAACGGTTAGCGATGGAAAAAGAGTGTGAAAAGTACCATCAAAATGGCCGATGGTTTTACCATCGGAAATCGCGGGGCTGCGCTGAAAAATGATGGTAATGGTGCCCGCTGAAAAACGTGATTTCCGCCAGCCACCGCCAACCACTGCCATTTTTTAACAAGGGTGGAAAGCGGGAGCACCTTGAGGTTGAAAATAACGGTTGAGCGTAAATTAGGCACAGCCTACAATCACATCCGACGTAGGCATTAGCCTACGCCGAGATAAAGGGATTTTACCATCAAAACGGGTTTTGTTTTGGCCATCAGGGGCATGACGGTAAAGTGTTGAGGGCGAGGGGTTAGCGAAGGATATTGAGTGTGGAAAGTACCATCAAAATGGGATTGGTTTTACCATCGAATCTTACCATCAAAATTAGTGACGCGAGGCCTATTTATAGAGGAGTGACGGTGAAGCCTTTTTTGCGGAGGAGCTCTATAACACCATCTTTTGCGGGTAGGTGCAGGGCACCGATGGCAATAAAAGTAGACTGCTCGCCTATTATGTGGTCTATTCTTTCTGCCATGCGGATGTTCCTGTCGCCAAGCAGGGCCTTTTCCATTTTCTTAGGCATGGGATCCTTGCGGTTCATTTTGTCGAGGCTATCCAAATCGCCTTTTGCGTAAATGGACATGAGGTCGCTGAAGTCGGAGCTGGAGTTTTTTTTCTGTTTCAGCTCACGGCTTATAAGCTGGGC
>DLGO01000149.1:29718-71262 GCA_002482725.1 Bacteroidetes bacterium UBA7692
TGAGCGCCTGTAGCGCTGTCAGTTGCTCGGCGAGGGATTCGATGCCGATGGTTTTTTTGTTCAGCTTTTTAGCTTCCTCCAAAAAGTATAGGTCGAGGGGCAGATCGCGACTACTGTCGGCAGAAGCGGTTGCATCTTCGAGCAGGGCCAAAAAAATGATGGGCTGAATGGTATTGAAAAGGGAAACGGGATAGCCAAAGGATTTTTGCACCATGGAGTCCAGGATGGCGTATTCCTTTTTGGTGAAGAGCTTGTCGAGCGTGGTGCCATCGGTCATCATGAGCATGGCTATAAGCCCCATGTCGAGCATGGAACTGTCAATCAATAGTTCCATAGCAAAGGCGTCAGCGGTATTGAGGCTCTTCATCACTTCGGGCGAAAAGTGGTACACCCGGGAGTTGGCAGAGTGCATGGTGCCATATAAGTAGGAGGGCGCAGAAAGGCCGTTGCCGGAAATTTTCCATAACAGCCCCTGGTATTGAGCGTGGCTACAAAAAGAAAAGAGCAGTAGTAATAGAGAAAAAAGGAGTTTCATGGTTTAAATATAAAGTAGTGTATGAGTATTAAATGTTAATCAATGCATTAAATAACAGTGTCGGGGGCAATAAACATTAAAAAGTTACCTTTGCGGACAACTATCTGCTGAGAAAAAGAGTAGAATAAATGAAGAAGAAATATGCTGGCAATAGAAGATAAACTGGTAAGCCTGGATCTGATAGAAGAGAATTTTGTATGCGACCTGAATGCATGCAAAGGGGCTTGCTGTGTGCAAGGCGACTATGGAGCGCCGCTGGAAGAGTCGGAGCTGAAGATACTGGATGACATATACGATACGGTGAAGCCGTACATAAGCGAAGAGGGACAGCAGGTAGTGGCTGATGGGGGCAAGCATATATATGTAGAAGAAGCGGGCAAGCACAGTACGCCGCTGCGTTCGGATGGGGTATGTGTTTATACGTACTTCGACAATGGCGGTGTGGCAAAGTGCGGAATAGAGAAAGCCTGGATAGAAGGCAAGGTTGCGTTTCAGAAGCCGGTGTCGTGCCAGCTTTACCCGATACGCGTAACGCGCTATGCTAACTATGAGGCAGTAAACTATGAGCGCTGGAGCATTTGCAAGGCCGCCTGCAAGAATGGCAATAAACTGAAAGTGCCGGTCTACAAATTTTTGAAGGATGGGCTTGTGAGAAAATTCGGGATAGATTTTTACGAAGCACTGGATGCTTACGCACAAGAAGTAAAGAAGTAGCCTAGATTATATATTCCACTTCCTGCATGGCAAACCGAAGTTCTTTGTTGCCACTTTGAATAATGAGCTTGCCGTCGCGGGCCACGCCAACAATCTCACCCTTGAAAAGGGTTTCCCCTTTTTTGAAATAGCCGGTATGGTTGTACCTGTACAAAGACTCAGTATAGGCGCGCTGTAAAAAATGGAAATGGCTTTGGCGCAGCTGCAGGTAATATTTCTCGAGGTATTTGCCCAGGTCGGCCAGAATGATATTGAGATCGAAAACGCGCTCGGCAATAATGGAAAGGGAAGAGGCGTTAGGCAGGTCATCGCTGAATTGTGCCTGGTTTACGTTTAGCCCGATGCCAACTACTGAAGTAATAACAGTAGCGCCGCTGATGGAGTTTTCTATAAGTATGCCTGCTATTTTCTGGTTGCGGTAGTAGATATCGTTTGGCCACTTGATTTTTACCTCGTCTTCAAGAGCCGATTCGCAAGCTTCGCGCACAGCAAGGCTAACCGCCATGTTGAGGTAAAAGTTTTTGTCGGCAGCGAGAAAAACGGGATAGAAGATAAAGCTGCAGATGAGGTTTTTGCCCGGCTCCGCAAACCAGGTGTTGCCCTGCTGGCCACGGCCACCGGTTTGGTTTCGCGCGGTGACAACGGTGCCTTCGAGCGGGCGCTCCTTTTCGAGCAGCTGCTTCATATAGGTATTGGTAGAATCTACTTCATCCAATTCTATGACATTGATTCCGGTAAAAAGAGGCGAACCTGACATGCTTATTTGTTGGCGCGAATGAACTAAGTATTTATGAAAAACAACGGAAAAAATGTTGGGAGAAAGCGGGCGGAAATGCGTGCTAAATCTGCTTTTCCTGCATTAGAAAGTAATGATTACCTTTGGCAACCTAATTTTTGTACAATAAATTTATTCTTTTGGCTAAAAAAGCTAGTGCCTTGACCAATCCTGCCCTGCGCAGCCTAATTGTGGAATCTTTGCTGGATAAGAAAGCAAATGATGTAGTAACCCTTGATATGCGTGCGCTGAACGAGCGTCCGGCAGATTTTTTTATAATAGCACATGGTGACTCTACCACACAGGTACGGGCGCTATATGAAAATGTATATAAGGAAACCAATGAACAAAATGCAAGACCAACCTATAGCGAAGGCTCGAAAGCCGGCGAATGGATCGTTGCGGATTTTGGAGATGTAGTGCTGCATGTTTTTCACCGCGAGAAGCGGGAGTTTTACCACCTGGAAGATCTGTGGAATGATGCAAAACGAATAGAGCATACAGAAACACCACCGGCCCCAAAGCCCGTTGTGGCTAAGGCTGCTGCCGAAAAACCAGCTGCAAAAAAAGCGGCTCCTAAAAAGGCTGCTGCCAAGAAATCTTAAAAAGGATTATGTTTTTACGGGCTTTTGGCACCGTAGGGAGTATATTACAATAAAACAATTGTGCAGCCGTCAATGTTTCACAAGAGCTAAGTTAAAATAAACGCATACGAGAGAAGAAATGGAATCACAAAATCTGAACCAGGGCATATACAGAACATTGAATGCAGAAGCAAATGGTTCCGGAAGTACGCCAGACGGCAAACCAAAACCGAGAAGAATACCACGCAAGCCAAATAGCGAAGACCCGAAATTTAATTATGTGTGGGTATATGTATTGTTGGGTGCACTAATACTGTTTACGTTGGGTGCCGGTAATTTTCAGGGAAACCTGGAAGAAACCAGCATGAGCAGCCTGCAGACAATGATGGAGAAGGGCGAGGTAAAAAGCATAATAGTATACAACAAAGAAAATGCTGAGGTCTTTCTTACAGATAGCGCCCTAAAGCAAAAAAAATATGAAAAGGTAGCGAAGCTTCGCTTTGGCATGGCTAACAAGGGACCACATTTTATATTGTCGGTTCCTTCCAACGACGCCTTTAATCAGTTTATGGTGGAGTTTGGCAAAACACATCCCGAGTTAAAGCCGATAGATGTACAGTACACTACGCGTAGCGACTGGTTTAGCGGTATTATGGGCTGGTTGATTATGATTGCGTTTTTTGTAGGTATATGGTTCTTTATCATGAAGCGCGTAGGTGGCGGAATGGGTGGACCCGGCAGCCAGATATTCAATATAGGAAAAAGCAAGGCGATATTATTTGACAGAGATGAGAAGATCAATATAACCTTTGATGATGTAGCAGGGCTGGATGAGGCGAAAGTAGAGGTGCAGGAGATAGTAAGCTTTTTGAAGCACCCTGAGAAATATGCATTGCTGGGAGGTAAAATACCAAAAGGCGCATTACTGGTAGGCCCTCCGGGAACTGGTAAAACGCTTATAGCAAAAGCTATGGCGGGTGAAGCAAAGGTTCCGTTTTTCTCTATTTCGGGTTCAGACTTCGTAGAAATGTTTGTGGGTGTAGGCGCCAGCCGTGTGAGGGATTTGTTCCGCCAGGCAAGAGATAAAGCACCTTGTATCATTTTTATAGATGAGATAGATGCAATAGGACGTGCGCGTGGTAAAAACATGATGTCTAGCAACGATGAGCGCGAAAATACATTGAACCAATTGTTGGTAGAGATGGATGGCTTTAGCGGAGACAAAGGTGTAATAATAGTGGCGGCCACCAACCGCCAGGATGTGCTGGACTCTGCGCTACTGCGCCCGGGAAGGTTTGACCGTGTAATAAGCATAGACGAGCCGGATCTGGTAGGCCGTGAGCAGATATTCAGGGTACACCTGAAAACGATAAAAATAGGCCCGGATGTGGATGCTCATAAGCTGGCATTGCAAACACCTGGATTTGCCGGAGCGGACATTGCCAATATATGCAATGAGGCTGCATTGATAGCTGCGCGTAAGGATAAAAAGCAAGTGGAGTTTCAGGACTTTAATGATGCGATAGACAGGAGCATAGGAGGATTGGAGAAAAAGAACAAACTGATATTGCCGGAGGAGAAGAAGATAATAGCCTACCATGAAGCAGGACATGCTATATGCGGATGGTTCCTGGAGCATGCGCACCCATTGGTGAAAGTATCGATAGTGCCGAGGGGCGTGGCAGCGTTGGGCTATGCGCAATACCTGCCAAAGGAAAAATACCTGAGCACCGTAGAGGAAATGAACGACCGCATGTGTATGACACTTGGCGGAAGGGCTGCTGAGCGATTGATATTTGACAAGATAAGCACAGGAGCACAGAATGACCTGGATAGGGTAACACGTACTGCATACGCCATGGTGGCAGTATATGGCATGAGCGAGAAGCTGGGCAATGTTTCGTTTTATGATATGAGCCAGGAGAATAATGGTTTCGTGAAACCATACTCTGATGAAACAGCGAAAACGATAGATGATGAAGCACGCAATATAATTGAGGGGCAATATAAACGCGCCCAGCAATTGCTTACCGAAAAGCGCCATGAACTGGAGCAGCTTGCGCAGGAGCTTTTGACAAAAGAAGTTTTGTTTAAGGAAGACCTGGTAAGATTGATGGGCGAAAGGCCGTTTGATCCACCTGCAGATTTTACAGATGTAGTGGAAGTGGCACCGAAAATTGATTCCGATAATTTAGACAGCCCATTGTCAACTGTTGAGAATCCTGTAGCGTAATTTTAGATATATGTATCGATTTGACTTTTTTTTGGGGTCAATAGAAATCGACACACATGTTTACTGAAGATACCGGCATTTTCAACAAATTCAAAAGCTTATTCAGCAATAGCGAGCCAGAACGTACACAGACCGCAACGCTTACGCGCACGGTGGTTGGGTTCGAAGAGCAGGCAAGTTCTTTTGCAGACATAGTGGATGATGAACCCATTTCGATGTCGGCACCGGTAGGCCTGCGTACTGTAGAACCAAGCGCACCAAGTGTACCGGTAAACAATAACCCTGCAGACCTGGACATAAAATTTGCGACTACGTTTATAGAGCAGGGCGGCAAGTTCATATACTGTGAAACTATAGCGCAAGCGATAGAGGAGCTACAGTTGCTGAAGCAAGAGAATAGCTGGACGCATGTGTTTGCCTGGGAGAATGAAATAAAGGATGCCTTTACAAACTTCAACTTCCAGAAAGGGGCGATAGGATATACGATCAATAACTCTGACGCGGCAATATCGCTTTGCGAAAGCCTGGTGGCAGAAGATGGTTCGATAGTATTTATCCCGACGCAGGCAAGCCGCAGAACATTGAGCTGCTTTCCTAATACCCACATAGTGATAACGGATGTAAACCACCTTTCACCATCGCTATATGACAGCCTTAGCCGATTTAATAAGATGCACAAACCAGAGTTGCCATCTGTATTGAATATAAGTGACACTAACGTGGGCCACTTCTACGACCAGAGCCGCCTGATAATGCGTGCCGAGGGAACAAAGAACATTGTGGTAATATTGGTAGACGAGAAAATACCGGTAAGCCTAAAGCCGTAACTCTTCAGAACACCTTACCAGCCAACGAAAGGGAGGTATGTATCTTGCATTTTTGAAAAGTGTGCTTAACTTACACGTCACATTTTTCTAACATGACAAAACACATCAAATCAGCAGCTCAGTTTTTCCTGGCAGCTTCAGTAATTGCGTTTTATGTTTCCGGCTGTAAGAAAGCTAAGAATGAAATAGGAGAATTTACTGCTCTGACGTATAATGTAGCGGGTTTGCCGGCGGTAATCTCATCATCGAAACCAGAACAATATACAACCCCGATAGGTGTCTTGTTGAATGATTATGATATAGTGCATGTTCAGGAGGACTTTTGTTATCACGATTCGTTACTGTTGAATGCAAAGCATCCATATATAACTACGACAACGGGTTGTGTGCCAGGGGGCGATGGATTGAATACATTCTCAAAGCATCCAATTCTGAACCTATTGCGCGTAAAATGGAACGACTGCGCAGTTGCAGACTGCTATACTCCAAAAGGATTTAGCTATTCTCAGGTAGAGATTGCAAGTGGCGTAACTGTAGACTTTTACAATGCCCATTTTCAGGCCCAAACTGATGCGCAATCTATGGAGGCCAGAAAGAAAAACACGATACAGATAATTGAATATATAAAACAGCACTCAGGGGGTCGCCCGGTGATATTGATGGGTGATCTTAATAGCCGGTATACCCGTGATACATTGGCAACTATGTTTTCATTGGGTCTAAAAGATGTGTGGGTAGAGCTTATACGAAGCGGCTCGGTTCCAGAATTTGGCGCAGCAGCACTAACCAACTGTGACCCGGACAGGAATATTGCCGATTGCGAAAAGGTGGATAAGGTTTTCTACAGGAGCAGCGACAAGGTAAAGTTGAGTGCTATAAAATACCAATTGGATGATAGCAGGTATTACCTGAATGGCAATGACTCTTTTCCACTATCGGACCACTGGCCATTGCTGACCAAATTCAAATATGAAATTGTAGAAGACTAAGGTTAAATCTCGTATTCGAGCCTGCTGGTATTGATAATAGTATTGTAGTAGGCTTCGTACATTGGTAAAATCTTGTCGATGTGAAAACGGTTTGCCTGAGCAAAAGCGTTCTGTTTGAAAGCCTTTAGCACTTCCTCATCTTTCAGGATTTTGATGGCATTGATGGCCATATCATCTATGTCGCCAACATTGCTCATATAGCCGGTTTCGCCTTGTATTTGTATTTCACCCAGTCCGCCTGCATTGCTGGAGATAACAGGCACTTCGCAAGCCATGGCCTCCAAGGCTGCAAGACCGAAGCTTTCACTCTCAGAGGGTAGTATAAACAGGTCTGCGATAGCCAACAGGTCTTCTACCGCATCCTGCTTGCCCAGAAAGCGTACCTGGTCGCAGATGTCGAGGTTTCGACAGAGGATCTCTATTCCAATACGCTCCGGGCCATCGCCAACCAGCAAAAGCTTGGAAGGGATAGACTTTCTTACCTTATCGAACATTAGTACAACATCCTCTACCCGCTTCACTTTGCGGAAGTTGGATACGTGCATTAGTATCTTTTCGCCTTGTGGCGCAATGGCCTTTTTGAAATGATCTTTGTCGGTCTTCTTAAAACGATCGAAGTCGATGAAGTTAGGGATAACCTCTATGTATTTGTTGATGTTGAAATGGTGAAGGGTATCTTCTTTTAAAGACTGGGAAACAGAGGTAACGCCATCGGAGTGGTTGATGGAATATTCTACAACAGGAGAGTAGCTTGGGTCGCGGCCAACCAAGGTAATATCGGTTCCGTGAAGGGTTGTTATGAATGGAACATAAATGCGCTGCTCTTTAAGGATATTGCGAGCCATAAGCGCAGAAGATGCGTGAGGTATGGCATAATGCACGTGCAACAGGTCTAATTGCTCGAAGCGGACCACATCTACAATCTTGCTGGCAAGGGCAGATTCGTAGGGGGTATATTGAAAAAGCGGATAGTCGAGTGATGTAACCTCGTGATAAAAGATGTTTTCGTTGAAAGCATCGAGGCGAACCGGAGTAGAATAGGTAATGAAGTGAACTTTGTGGCCCTTGCGCGCCAGAGCTTTGCCAAGTTCTGTTGCTACTACACCACTACCACCATAAGTCGGGTAACAGACGATTCCTATTTTCATAATGCTGTTTGATTAAAAATCTGCATGGCGAATGTATGAACCCTTTTGTGAAACAAAAGAGATAGCAAAATTAAATACGTTGAGCAAAGCCGGGCAAAGCAAAATTTAACAGCGGAGGATAATTTTGATTGCAGCAAATAAGTCGCACAATGGTGCGTTTAATAGTGGGCTATAATTTAAAGCATGAAAGGGAAATGGGTTATAATGGTTTTAATCCCAATGGTTGCCATCGGAGGGTTTATGATATTCAGAGCAAATATCTATCAGATAGGGTGTCGAGCTTTGACCAATCAGAAAAGTACAATAAGAGTGGATGCGCTAATGGATGGCGACCTTATATTTCAAACATCGCTATCTGCGCAAAGCAAGGCTATACAAGTGGCAACTAAATCTAAATATTCCCATTGTGGCATTGTATATAAATCAGGCAAGCAATTTTTTGTTTTTGAAGCAGTACAACCGGTAAAGCTTACACCGCTGGATAAGTGGATTGCCCGAGGGAAAGGAGGGCATTGTGTGGTAAAGAGGTTGAAAAAAAGGGCGGTAGTGCTGACGCCAGATGCACTGAAAAGAATGAAGACAGTAGGAAATGGCTTTAAAGGAAAGAGCTATGACCTATATTTTGAATGGTCCGATGACAGAATATACTGCTCTGAGTTGATATGGAAAATGTACAAAAGAGGTGCGGGTATAGAAATCGGAAAACCTGAAAAACTCAGGGATTTTGACCTGAGCAATAAAGCGGTGCAGCAAAAATTAAAAGAGCGATACGGCAATAAAATACCAATGGAAGAACAGGTTATATCTCCCGCGAGTATATATGAAAGTAATTTGCTGACTACGGTATGGGTAAACTAGGAGCGCTTGGCAACCTTGGCCATCATTTCTGCTTCGGCTACTATTTTATTGCCCACATACGCTGAGCCGCGCATTTCTACTATGCCACGGCGCACAGGTGATACCAATTCCATTTTTAGCAGTAAAGTATCTCCGGGAACAACCTTGTTCTTGAATTTTGCCTTGTCGATTTTAAGGAAATAAGTGTCGTAGTTTTCAGGGTCCGGGAATTCGCGCAAAACAAGGATTCCACCCGTTTGAGCAAGGGCCTCGATAATCAAAACGCCGGGCATAACCGGATTGCCCGGAAAGTGGCCCTTGAAAAACTCTTCGTTGAAGGTGACATTTTTGACACCTACCACTTCTTTATCGCTGACAGAGATTATTTTATCCAGCATCAAAAAAGGATAGCGGTGAGGTAACAGTTTTTCTATCTGCTGAGCATCGAATACGGGAGCTTGGTTAGGGTCGTAATCCGGTGCATCTTCCTGCAGGCGGGCTTTTTTAATGTATGCTTTTATCTTTTTCCCGAATTCGATATTGGATTTATGTCCGGGGCGTGTGGCAATGATTTGCGCATTGAATGGAAGTCCAACCAGCGCAAGGTCGCCAACTATGTCCAGCAGCTTGTGGCGTGCAGGCTCGTTGATATGGCGCAGTTTCACATTATTCAAGATGCCTTCGTCTACAACCTTAATGTCAGGCTTGTTGAAGATGGTTGCCAGACGGCTAACCTCCTCTTCGCTCACCTGCTTGTCCACAACTACTATGGCATTGTTCAGGTCGCCACCTTTGATAAGGCCTGCATCTAATAACAACTCCAACTCGTGCAGGAAGCAGAATGTGCGCGCTTCGGAAAATTCCTTTTTGAAATCGCTTACCCTTTCCAGCGAGGCGTGCTGCTGACCAAGAATAGGTGATTTATAGTCTATCATGGCGGTAATGCGGTAGCGGTCGCTTGGCATGGCCAGCATTTCTACCCCCAACTCCTTGTCGACAAAGCTGATAGGTTGGCGGAGGTCAAAAGTTTCGCGCTCTTCTGTTTGCTCCTGTATGCCTGCGGCTTCTATAGCCTCTATAAAAGGTAGGGAAGATCCATCAAGGATGGGAATTTCTACACCATCCAATGTAACCAATGCATTATCGATCTGTAAACCAAACAGAGCGGCCATCAGGTGCTCTACCGTAGCTACTTTGGCGCCATTTTTTTCCAGTGTGGTACCGCGCTCAACGGTTGTCACCAGGTCAATATCAGCGGGGATAATAGGGCTGTCTGGCAAGTCTATCCGCTGGAACTTGATACCATGGTTGCCCGGTGCGGGATTGAAAGTTACAGTAACCTTTTTACCTGTATGTAGACCAACTCCTGATACAGAAGCGGGTTGTTTTATGGTTTGCTGATATGTTGGCGTCATCTACTTATTAAATCAGAGGAGTGCGAAGTTAAAATTTTGGAGAACATGTAGTGCGATAAGCACTATCCCTTTTCATTTAGTTTTTTCTCTAGTTGCTCTATGCGAGCAAGCAGATCAGGGATTTTTTTTGTTTGGGCCAGGTTTCGGTAGTGTTCCATGAAATCTACAGCAGGCGAGCCTGTTAGTGACTTAGACTGCTTGGTTATTGCTTTTGAAACACCGCTTTGGGCATTTATTTTAACACCATCGGCTATGGTTATGTGCCCTATAATGCCTGCCTGGCCACCTATCATCACCTGTTTGCCAAGCTTTGTGCTGCCCGAAACACCAACCTGAGCGGCAATAACTGTATTTTCTCCAATCTCTACGTTGTGAGCTATGTGAATGAGGTTATCAAGCTTTACCCCACTTTTAATATTGGTTGAACCCATTACCGCTCTGTCTATACAGGTATTGGCACCAACTTCGACATTATCACCTATACAAACGTTGCCGATGTGCTGAATTTTTTGATAAGTACCGTCTTTTTGGGGGGCAAAACCGAACCCATCTGCCCCGATTACTGCTCCTGCCTGAATAATGACATCACTGCCAAGTACACAGTCGCGGTATATTTTAACTCCCGCATAGAGGGTTGTATTGTCACCGATAGTGACATTATCTCCTATAAAACAGTTGGGGTATATCTTTACATTGTTGCCTATACGCACATTATCGCCCAGATAACTGAATGCGCCCATGTACAGGTTGCTGCCGTATGTGGTATTTTTTCCAATATAAGTCTGTGTTTCGAGGCCGTTTTTTTTCTCTTCGCTGTTGCTTACTATAGCCAGTAATTTACCCAGGCTGCTATAGGGGTCTTCTACCCGGATAACCGCGCCGATATTGGGGTTTGATACCTGTAGGGTTTTGTTGACCAGCAAAGCGCCTGCGGTCACGGAGTTGGCAAAGCATTCGTATTTGGAATTGCTGATGAACACCAGACTATTCCCGTCGGCTTCTTCTATTTTTGAGAGTTTGGTAACGATGGCATTTTCGTTTCCCTCGATGGTACCATTGAGAACGGTAGAGATCTCCCTAGCTGTGTATTGCATCTATTACTTTGAGTAGATTAGTAAGATGTAAAGCTTTTACCATTCATTGTTTTAAATTGAGAAAATCTCTTTCGGATAACAAATATAATGTTTGATTACTTTTTGACTAATAACGGTTGCACCGATATGCTCGCTAACTGAAGAAATATCTACTACAGAGCCATTGCCTTGTAATATTTTGATGGACTCCTCTTTGGGATTATAGGCATGATTTGATGTAGAATCGACCAAAACCAGCCATTCTGCGTCTTCTTTGCTCATATTAAGCACTTTTTGAACGCTTTCTTTGAGTGAGGCTATCCTTTCAGATGTAAATGGCTCCTGCTGAATTTCTATTTTGAATAAATGGCGTTCTAAGATTGAAGTACAGAGCAAACTTAAAACACGGTCGGGGTTGAATTGCCACTGCTTGAGGGCCGCAACAATATCTACATCGTCCAAAAGAGAGAAGTTGTCGAAAGGCTCGTCTTTTTCAAGAAAATCCTGTAGGGAAACCGGGTGCTGTAAAAAGTACTGCAAAGCAGGAGAGCAAAATGTAAGTGCACCATGCTCTGCCAATGTTTTGGCTCTTTCTATTGCCTGTATCAGCATGTGCTCAACAGACAGAACCGTCTTGTGCAGGTAAACCTGCCAGTACATTAAGCGGCGGGAGATGATGAACTTTTCGATAGAATAAATCCCCTTTTGCTCTATAACCAACTCATCATCGGTTACGTTCATCATTTCCAGAATGCGGTCGTAGCTCACAACGCCTTCGCTTACACCTGTATAAAAGGAATCGCGGGTAAGGTAGTCGAGGCGGTCTACATCAAGCTGGGAAGAAACAAGCTGATGAAGGAATTTTTTAGGGTATTTATTTTCGAAAATCAGGATGGCAGTATCTAATTGCCCATTGAATGTTTTGTTGAGCTTTTCGAAGTATATGCGAGAAATAACTTCGTGATTGACACCGGTGATAAGGCAACGCTCAAGCGTGTGTGAAAAAGGCCCATGGCCAATATCGTGCAACAAGATGGCGATGCATGCACCCAGTTCTTCTGCGGGCGTAATTTCTATGCCCTTGCTTTTAAGCACATTAAGTGCCTTGCGCATCAGGTGGAATGCGCCTAATGCGTGATGGAATCGTGTATGCAGCGCACCGGGATAAATGTATTCGCTCATGCTGAGCTGTTTGATGCGGCGCAGGCGCTGGAAATACTTGTGCTCTATGATATCAAAAATCAACTCGTGCGGAATGGTAATAAAACCATGCACCGGGTCGTTAAATATTTTGCGTTTGTTCATTTAATTATAACAGCATTTTTGGGTTGAAACCCTTAATGCATAAGTTGTTGGGCGGCGAAGAGAGTAAAATTACCTGATACCAAACCCATATTTACTGGATTTCTTCAGTTTTTTGTTTGGCCGCTTCTGCCAATGGCTTACACCATTTAGCACCGTGTAACCCCTGCCAAAGTGCTCTGCTGATTGTACAGATAGAATGGGGGAGTACCAGAACTCTGCCACACAACGCTCTTTAGTAACATCTAATATACCATAGCCATGTTTGCTGAACTGATTGTATACGTGATGCGGGTTGAGGCTTTTGCTAACTGCCTGGGCAAAAGGAATAAAAGCCTTTGGTATACCGGCCTCATCAAAATTGCCACGGGTGATGCTGGAGGGAAGGAACTCGACACCAACAGTGTTTGTATATTTGCGCTTGTTATACCAGCTTTTGTCGCGCGGGTATTTGGTGAGGTTTATACAGTATGACATGTGCATGTCGCCGGAAAGTGCCACAAAGTTCTTCACCTGATTTTTAGCAAGAAAGTCATAGAGCCTGTCGCGGTCGTGGATATAGCCATCCCAGCTGGATGGGTCGAAATACGTGCCATCGCCCGGAGCTTTAAAAAACTTAGGTATACCCTTGCTGATCCAGCTACCCATCATTTCCTGGTTGCCAATAAGGCGCCACGTACTTTGAGAATCCAGAAGCTGCTTATACAGCCACGCGGTTTGTTCTATACCATAAATTGAGTTTCTGGTGGAGTCAAATTTTTCTTTGCCCCGAAAAGAAAACATGTCTGTCATAATCAGATTGGCTAAGGAGCCAAAGCGAAAAGAGCGGTAAAGCTTTTCGGGATATTGCGGGTTGGAGGCGTGTAATGGTATGTATTCGTAAAAAGCCTTAACGGCATCCTCCGGCTTTCCCGGCTTTTCGACACTAAGGTCGTGGTTGTCCCAGATAACAATCCACGGGTGTGCCTGACGCGCTGCCCTAAGGTCGGGGTCGAGCAGGTAGTAGCGGTGTCTCTCGCGCCATTCGGCAAGGCTAGATACATCTTTTGGGAAGGGTTCGGGCACGCGCACCTGCTCATCATTATCTACATAATCGTAGGCATAGTCGCCCAGGTGAATGACATAATCAATATCCCTGCGCTCGGCAATACGCGCATAGGCGTTGAAGTAGCCACTCCAAACACTGCTGCAGCTCATAACAGCGAATCGCAGCTGGGAAACAGAGTCTCCGGGAAGGGTCTTGGTTCTGCCAACAGCAGAGGTGCGTCCATCGGTAGTGCGAAAGCGATAGAAATAGCTGCTGTCGGGTAAGAGGTAGTTAACATCGACTTTTAGGGTGAAATCGTGAGATGAGTCTGCAATCTGGTAAGCCTGCGCTACCATAGAAGTAAAGCCGGAATCGCGGGCTACCTGCCACAGTATATTTTGCGGCATATTAATGTTTTCGGGTTCTATTTTGGTCCAGATAACCACACTCTTCCTTTGAGGGTCGCCTGAGGCAACGCCATAATAAAACGGCGCATGAATGCTGTCGCCATAAATGTGATAAGGATATTTTACTTGTGCGGTAAGCGAGCCGAAACCCAGCAGTATAAGGAGGAATAAAATGAGTCTGTACATCATGCCAAAGATGAAAAATATTTGCGGCAGTAAATTTCTTAGTTATCTTTTATTTTGGAAAAACGAGTAAAGGAAGACGCGAATAGCTAATATTGGAGCGTCCATAAACAACATGCAGAAGATATCAGCCTACGTGCTTACGAAGAATAGTGAACAGTACATACAAGATGTGCTTACGCAGTTATTGAAATTTGCTGATGAGGTGTTAATCCTGGATAGCGGTAGCGATGATAGAACAATAGGAATAGCCTCAGTAAATAAAGGAGTAAGGATATTGGTCAGGAAGTTTGATAACTTTAAGAATCAAAGAAATTTTGCAGCTTCGAAATGTAAGCATGACTGGGTCTTTTTTGCCGACAGCGATGAAATGCCTGATGATGAGCTGGTAAAAGACATACTGAAACTAAAGCAGGAAGGTTTTGCAAAAGAAGCATACTTTGTACAAAGGGAGTGGTACGCGCTTGGCAAGAAAGTACATGTTGTTTATCCTATAGTATCCCCTGATTCTGTAGTCCGTTTGTTTGATAAAAGCAAATCGGGCTTTGGTGATAGCTCTAATCTGGTGCACGAAACTATAAGCGGATATACTACAAGTGGCGTACTGCAAGGAAAGCTGATACATAAGACTTTTGATTCGCAATATGAGCTGAATAAGAAGTTGTTTCATTATACTTCATTGGCAGCTGAGGATATAAGAAATTCCGGCAAACCTATAACAGGGATTAAACTATATCTAAGCCCGGTTGCTGCATTTATAAAATGGTACTTTATAAAGGGCGGATATAAGGATGGCAAGGCAGGGCTGACGCTTGGTAAATATGCCTATGATTATACAAAGCTGAAATATTCAAAGGCTGCGAGTAAGAAATAGCCTCTTTTAGTCATAAAATTGGTTTGCGAATTGTATAATTATGTTAAATAAGAGTTATAGCTTCGCGGGCAGTAAACACCATTACTTCAAAAATTCAGTTTCCGAATGAGAACACAGTTACTTAAATCAGTTTTTTTAATAGCCCTTTTTCTTAATATAACATCTGTATTTGCCCAGGATTGGAAAGAATACCAGGAGATATATAAGGATGGGGGAATAACGGTAAAGCTAAAGTTCAAAGAAAACTTTGCCAGTTGCTTTACAGGAGCAGCAAAAAAAAGCAAGATGACTTTTCTGGTAGAAGGGTCTCTTAAGAGCAGTCCTCAATACGTAAATTTTAAGCTTGACTTTTTTGACTGCGATGAAAAATTCCAGCAGAAAGAGTACTCTTTGGACATTGGCCCTACAGGAGCCCTTGGAGAAGTAGAGTCGTCGGACTACTTGTTTTTTGCCGCAAATGTAGCCAGAAGACCATACGAAATAAAGGCATCCAGTACAAAAGGGTCTGCTCCGGCTGCTGCTACATCATATCCGTCTAACCCCTCTACAACATACCCCTCTAACCCAAGTACAACCTACCCATCATCCAGCACCACTACAAGCAGCAGTAGCAGCACCTATGTGTACAAGAAAACCAAGCCTAAATTGAGCCACCTGGCTTTTGACATAGGATTGGATATAAACACTTTGCCAATAATTGCAAGGCAAACAACACCAACGGACTCAATAGGTACTACAACCAACCTTAACCCTATGGGGATAGGCGGAAGGGCAGATTTTGCTTTGCATCCTATCTTTCATAAAAATGTGTTTTTCGGTATTATGACCGGAATATCGTTAGGTTCTGACCTTCAGAAGAAAAGTTCCCACTTCTACTACAGGTGGAATTTCGGAGGTGAATTTGGTGTTGGTGTAAGGGCGTTCAAGGTGATTGCCAAGTACCAAAACTTTATTCAGCATGTTAAGCATACAGTAGTAGATGGTACAACTACCATTTCTGCCAATGAAAATTCAAGACGAGAATATATAGGCGGAGGATTCAGGTTCCAATTTGCATCTAAAACCAAAAGCTCTAAAAGAGCTACATATCTGGATATAACAGTGGATGGATCAAGGGATATGCCTTGGGATTGGTCTTCACCAAAATGGTCTACATCTGGAGGGCCTTGGCAAATAGGCATGGGTGCATATATATGGGCCTCTAAGTCGCTTAAGTTTGGATTCGACGCATCTTTGGTGCAGATAAACAATGGAAAAATGGCTTCTTTGGATAAGAAGCGTAGGTATGCCCAGGTAAGCCTGGTGTATAACATTGAAAGATTCTTTTAAAACTAACCGGGTAATTTGATAACGGACACATCAGTAGCCTAAAGAGCGGGAAACCAATTCTTTGGGCTACTTTATTTTTAAGACTAACATGAAGAAGTTGAAAATGCATAAACAGATTAAGGTTATACTGATTGTTACCGTTTGTGTGATAAGGTGCCAGATACTTGGGGCGCAGGATATGAGAACGCTGGCGGGCAGTTTAACCCCCGAAAATGCAATAGAAAAGTTCCCGTACGAAACGTATTTAAAAACGGTGGACGTGGCCAATATCCCCGCCATACAAAGCGACCTGAAAACACTTGACTCCATGAAGCTGCCCGGTAAGGACATATTGATAGAAGCCTTGGTAAACCGTGGCTCCGATAGGGTAGCAACAAGAAATAAGAATTTCAATTTCGACTCGGTACTGCTGAATATGCGCACGGCAGAAAAGTATATTACACTATCGGAACTTGGAACAGAGGAAAGGCTATTGTACCTGTTTATAGGAAAGTCGCTGATAGACAGGACAAACAAACTATTTGAGGATTATACAGCGGCCAATGAGGAGTATCTATATGTAGATAGCTGCAGGATATTGCTCTCAAGGTTTAAAGAAAACAATGTTACGCCAATACTACCTGTTTCATCAGGAACAGAAAAAGTCATATACAATATAGCACATACCAAATGGGGATATCTGGCGGAGCGATTTATGATAGCGCCAAAATGGGTAATAGCCTTATTGTTTTTTGCCGGTATCTGGGGTTTGTTTTCCAGTTTCTATACTATCAGGGGGATGGTATTTAGAAAAGCACTGAAAAAAGATAATCAAATAAGGTAGTCTTTTTATTTTTGGATAAAATTTGAGACGGATGGCAATAAACCTTTTCATGCTTTTACAGTCTCAAGAGAAACAATTTGTTCAAGATTAAAATGAAATTTTATGAAACACGTACTTCTTTTTTCAGCTACCATGGCATTTGTTTTCTCTTTAGCATCCTGTTCTAAATGTACTACTTGTAGTAAGAGCGGTAGTACGGATGTGGAGTTTTGCGAAACGAGCTATTCATCCACGACAGCCTATGAGGGTGAAATAAATAATAAAGAGGCACAAGGATATTCGTGCAGCCCACAATAAATATAACAGCCACATAATCAAGCATATAATACTTGTTTTATAAAAAAGCGAACTTTATGGTTCGCTTTTTTGTTTAACCATTCATAGTAATTGCTTAAACAAGGCAAACAATGAATGATATGATAAGTGAAGCATTAGTAGACCAAACACTTATATCGGCTAAGTATGTTGAAATGGGTGATTCGCACCAGCTTACTTCTATCGATACGCCAATAAGGGATGATGCATTTGTGTTGGGTGATAAAGAGAAAATAAAGCAGATAGAGGTCCGNNGGAGATAATGAACATACTGGGCCTGGACCTGACGGACGATAGCTTGAAAGGGACGCCACACCGCGTAGCAAAAATGTACGTGGAGGAAATCTTCAGTGGGCTGAATCCCGCAAACAAGCCTTCAATGTCACTGTTTGATAATAAATATCACTATAAGCAGATGCTTACAGAGAAGAATATATCGTTTAACAGTAACTGTGAGCACCATTTTGTACCAATAATTGGAAAAGCACATGTAGCCTATATAAGCAGCGGCAAAGTTATTGGGATCAGCAAGCTAAACAGGATAGTCCAATACTATGCCGCAAGGCCGCAGGTACAGGAAAGGTTGACCATGCAGATAGCAGCAGAGCTAAAAAAGGTATTGGATACCGATGATGTAGCGGTGGTAATAGACGCCGTGCACATGTGTGTGACAACGCGCGGGGTGAAGGATGCCAGCAGTTCAACAGTAACAGCAGAGTACGGAGGTAAATTCAAGGATATGAAAACCAGGGAAGAGTTCCACAGGATGATAAGCATGTAGGATTTTTTGTTTAGTTAAATAAGCTTTAGTAGGGTGAAATAAGACGGCTCCGTTTATCGGGGCTGTTTTTTTTTGATGGAAAACATACAGTGAGTGAAATTAAAGTAGGTTTGAAGGTGAATGAGTACACCTAAGCTTTTATCAAGTTCTGAACTTAGCAGCATTATGCTATGTACCTGCCCCAAATGCAGAAAGGCATATCTATTTAAGGACAGGAGGCATTACTCACTGATGCACCTGTTTGATATGCCTGACAACTGCCCAGTTTGTGGGCAGAGCTTTGAAATAGAGCCGGGATTTTATCTGGGTGCCATGTGGATGAGTTATCCGGTGATAATACCGCTCGAGGTAATATTTATAGCAGCACTGTACGGCATTTTTGGCGATATCATTATATCATTTCTTATATCTACGGTAATAATAGTATTGCTAAGCCCTCCGATAATGCGGATCGCAAGGTCTATGTACATACATCTCTTTGTGCACTACGATGAACAGCTATAGCAACCGGAAACGAAAGCCGGCAACACCACCAAGCTGTAGTATTTTAGGTTTTTCGGAGGAGATGGGCGTAATCGGCAGGGAAAATGTAGCGCCACTGTAAAAACTGATTTTGCGACGAATAGCAACCTCTATGCCTGTGCTTGCATAAAAGGAAAGGTGGTATTTGTGTATGCTCTTTTCTAAAGCAGTAGCTTTAACAGTGGTGAGATTTCCAAAATTTACGGTAGGGTCAGGTGTGCTGTTGGTGCCATCCTGTTGTTGATATGGTGGATAGTTAAGCGCAACCGATTGCTGCAAAACAAAGTTATTGCTGACACCTGTGTTTACGATCCAGGTAATACGACCTTTTGAAACGGGATTCAATTGTATACCCACTGGTATGAATAATGCAGTAAGGGAATAAGCAGGACCGAAAGAGTCGCTAGCCGCAAAAGAGATTTGCCCCGCAGTAAGACCAAGGTTGAGCGCAAAATATTTTCCGACACCAAACCATTGCATGAGGCCGGATTGGTGAGAAGGAAGGGTATGGAATGTGTTGCCTGTAAGTGTTGCTAACAGTGTGGTTTGCGCCCCAATGCTATAACTAAAACGGGTTTTCCCTGATTTTTTAAGGAAGGGTTTTTCGGCGTCTTCAGTTTTGCTGATGTCTGAATCCGGCCTATCAACAGATAACAGCCCTAATGCAATCCGGTCTATGAAAATGGCCTCATCAGAAGGTGTTGAATTGTGTGCAGTGGTCGGTATGTCTGTCGCCGCTGCTTGCTGAACGGTGGAAGTGATTTGCGCAAAAGAGTTTGAGTAAACTGCCGGTGTTGGCTTTTGGGTGTGTGTTTGATTAGGGCCTCTGTAGCCTTTGTTTTTTCGTGAGTTTTTGCTTTTTGCTTTTTGCTGAAGGGCTATTGCCAGTGCATCTTCTTCGGATGACTGGTTAAGGGCAGGGGAGCTTGAAACGGAGTTGGATGCTTTATCCGTATGAGATGTACCGGTTGTTGTTAAAGCGTTTTCATCCAAAGAGGAGATAGATGATGCGGGATTGTTGCGTGGCAAGTTTTTGTTGCCGATTTCTGAAGATGCAGTAGTTGAGATAGAGCCAGCATCCTGGCTGTTTGAGGTAATTTGTTGGTTGGCAGAAAGCGCGATAGCTGTTTTACGGCTCTCTCCTGCGGCAAGCGTAAGTAAAAGCCCAATAGCAATAACGGCACTGGCAGCAATGCCGCTTGTCCACCACCAAAAGGCGAACTTAGGACGGTCCTTTTTCTCCAGCATAGCTTGCATAGTCTCCCACGCCTGTGGATCGGCAGGGGCGGAAAACTGTTGCAGCTTATCCTGCAGTTTTTTATCTGAATTACTCATACGTCTTGCTTTTAATAGTTTCCTGCTTAGTGATCATGGATTGTAGTTTTGCTTTGGCTTTAGCGAGGTTGGATTTTGAGGTGCCATCCGATATACCCAGTATTTCTGCAATTTCGGTATGTGTGTGGCCTTCTACCACAAACAAGTTGAATACAGTGCGGTATGCCGGGCTTAGCTGGTTCACCAGTTTTATAATGTCTTCTGCCTCCATATCTGCTATTATGCTATAGCTGTCTTCGGCATACACGTTATTATCCACCTCCGAAAATTGGAAGCGCGACTCACTCCTTAAATAATCTATAGCAGTGCGCACCATAATGCGGTACATCCAGCCTTCGAAGTTGCCATTGGTGCTGTCGAACTTATGCAGCGAAGTGAAGATTTTGAAAAAGCCATTGTTGAGCATTACCATAGCCTCATCGCTACAGCTGGCATAGCGCAGGCACACACCCATGTACTTGCCATAGTGCTGCTCGTATAGCCGCTTCTGCGCTATACGGTCGCTCTTTAGGCAAGCCTCTATAAGCTCCTGTTCCGACTGTTTATAGGTCAACTGCACTTCTGGGTTCTATGCTATTTTATCTTTTTCACTTCTATCCAACCCTCATTTTCATGGTACATCATGCACACCATGCCATCTTTTGCAGAGCCGTTGCACTCTTTCAATTTTACATACTGCGCCGTGATTTCTTTTTCTGCAGCAACAGAGGCGATTGCCTCAGGATTGCAGATGTGGTAATCCTTGCTATTGATACGCAGGTAGGTTCCTGTGCAGTCGCGTATGACAGTTGATTTCTCTTCCAGTACTTTGCAGGAAGATAGGGCCAGAGAAGCAATGGTTGCGAAGATAAATATTGCGTTTTTCATAAGCATTCGTTTTTTGCCAGGCTTAGTGCTGAACCGATATTTTGCTTAGGAGCCGTATGTTCTTTACATCTGTATAATCGTATTGATAAAGACCATCGGTGCCAATGAGCATTAAAGTATTGTTTAAAGGTATGACATCTGTCGCCTGAATATTGTTAAATGCAGCGATTTTATTATCGGAGATCTTCATAACATCTGATTTGTCGAATACTTTGAGTCCATCAGAGCCATCACAAAGGAACAGGGTGTTTTGGTCTACGCCAAGGCCATGAGGGTTGGTCATGCTGTAGCTGGTTTTGAGAGTAGGAGCCGACGGATTAGAAATGTCGACCACATCGAGCTGATTGTTGAAGCCCTGGCAAGGAGTGCCTGAGCGCAGGGTAACATAGGCATACTTATCATCTACCACCACCGGGTCGCAGGCGCTTACGTGGCTGTAAGAGCCAAGTAATGAAGGGCTTGAAGGAGATGCTATGCTATAGATGAACATGCCTGATTGTGAGCCTATGAATAGCTTGTCGCGATAAGGGAATATAGTTTCGATACTCCAGCCAAGGTTGGTGGTAGAAATTTGGGAAGCAGAGCTGCCGGATATAGAGAATGTTTTAAGGCTGGCGTGATCTACCACATATAGGTAACCTGCAGTTATGGTAAAGCGCGCCATAGAACCACCGGTTCCTGTGCCGGAGGCTGTTTTGGGAACCACGGTATTGGAGAATGCTCCGCCCTGAGAAGAAACTGCAGACACAACCATATCGCCCTCCATAAATACAGGCCCACCGTAATACGGGCTACCGTTGCAATCCTCTCCATACTTTTCGGTCTTCTCTACTTCTTTCCATGCGATAGCTACTCCTTGCTGAGGGTCGGCATATAGTCCACCTGTAACGAGCCTGTTTGGCAGGGCATTTTGAGTGCGGCCTGTTTCTCTTGCACTTAACGGGTTGCTGATGTCTATACTAACCAAGTCTATATAGCTATCGGCATAAAGGGTGTTGCCCGAAACCGCCATGTCTACACAACCGGGTATTTCTATAAAAGAGATAACTATTGGTGCTGCCGGATTGGAATTATCTATGACGTGTATGCCTTTGTCTATTTCATTTACGAATAGAAAGTTGCCTTTGGTATATATCTTACCTGTGTTTTTAAGGGTTTGTGGGCCTGTGGTTTTTACAGAAGCGCGCAGTGTTTCGTAGCTCATGTATACTGGCTCATAAGTTTTATAAGTCATAGTATTGGTGCATTCCTTTTTGCAGGAGGAAGCGGCAGTGGCAATAACCAGAAGGGAGAAAATTATTTTTTTCATGTTTAATTTCTTTTTGAAACAACCATTTGATGAACTACAAACGTTTAGCCAATACAGGAGGGTTGCCTGACGGGCTCTAAATTTTTTATATGATGAGACTTTTATGGGTAAAGGTGCTGATTTTAATGGGGATAAGCGCCATGGCGCAGAACCAGAAAGACAGCCTGCGCCTCCAACGAAAAGAAATATGGACCAACTACTACCGGAAGCCATATGGCTACAGGGGTACTGTGGAAGGTGGGCTGAGCATAGGATTTGAAAAGAAGGATGAGAACAACGCCTACTATGGGGTGCCACAGCAGGATAAAATTGGGCTGAGTATAAGCACGGCACATGGCTACCAGTTTTGGCCTTACCTGTATATAGGTGCCGGCGGCGGTATAGACCGATACATGAACTACAGGCAGACATTTTCGCCACTATTTTTTCGCGTCAATAGTGAGTTCATTAAAAAGAAGATCACCCCTTTTGTTCAGTTGGACGCAGGGTATGCCTTTATGTGGAAGCAGAAGCTAGACGAGAACGGGCAGGGATATGACTACAAATACTATACGAACAAGGGCGGACTGTATATAGCAGCCAGCACGGGCATAAGGATATACACGCGCAGCCAAGCCTCGGTTACAATAAGCATTGGGTACCGCAGGCACAGTAGCAACTCTGTGTTTGAATACAATTATCAGGGAAGTCCTATCTATAACACGAGCCGGACTTATCAGCGACTGGTGTTTGCGTTGGGAACTACTTTTTAATCCCGCATCGATTTTCTGCTACATTTACTATTGCAACAACAGTAGCAGATGTTTTCGAATCCTTATGTGCTTTTTGCCTTGTCCATAGCTCCTGCGCTATACCTGGCCATACTTATTTACGGTAAAGACAAATACGACCCCGAGCCTAAGCGCATACTTTTTATGGCCTTTTTGTGGGGATGCTTTAGCGTGTTGCCTGCTTTGGCTTTGGAAAGCGCATGGATAGGATTGGGCTTTGGGCCCAGCTACAATGTAATATGGATGATGGTGCATGCATTTATAGTGGTTGGACTGAGTGAGGAGCTGAGCAAATTTGTAATGCTCAGGGTGCATGCCTACAGGCAGCCCGCTTTCAATGAGCCCTTCGATGGTATTGTGTATGCCTCGTTTGTGGCGTTGGGCTTTGCAACAGTAGAAAACATAGCTTACGTATTTAATGCGGAAGACGGCAATGGTTTCGGTGTGGCGTTTACGCGCATGTTTACCGCAGTGCCGGCGCACTTTTCGTTTGGTGTAATTATGGGATACTATGTGGGCATGGCAAAATTTTTGCCAGAGCGCAAGTTCGAGATGATGTTTAAAGGGGTGCTGTTTGCCAGCCTATGGCATGGCGCATACGATTTCTTTATTATGCAGCAGAATATACCCGGCCTTGGCATCATAACCGTAATAGTGCTGTGGAGGGCAATACAAATGAGCCGCAAGTCCATTAAAAAAATGCAACACGATTCCATGTTCCGGTTTCACTTCCGGAACGACGGGGAGAATTAAGGCTTTAAGCTTAGCCTAAGATCTGCGAAGTAGCGTTTTCGTTATCTACTTTGTCGATAATGTTTTCGATGATGCCTTTTTCGTTGATAACGAAAGTGACACGATTGGTGCCCATGTATTCGCGGCCCATAAATTTCTTTTTGCCCCATACACCGTATGCTTCTACTACTTGTTTTTCCTCATCAGAAACAAGGGTAAACGGTAGTTCATATTTGTCAATGAATTTTTGGTGCTTTTTGGCAGAGTCTACACTAACACCCAATACTTCATACCCTTTCTTTTTCAGGTCGGCATGGTTGTCGCGGAAGTTGCAGGCCTCTTTGGTGCAGCCCGGGGTGTCGTCTTTCGGGTAGAAATACAGGATTACCTTCTTTCCTTTGAAATCGGACAGGGATACGGGGTTGCCGTGCTGGTCTTTAGACGTAAAGGCGGGCGCTACATCGCCAACTTGTAAATTGCTCATGTTGTAAATTTGCGGAGGTAAAGCTAAACGAAATAGTTTATGCTTTGTTCAGGTTGTTGCGCAATGTTTTTGCCCTTTGGTCGGTGCCATCGTGGCTCCAGCCCGGTGGCAGAAAAAGGTAGCGGATTTTATCGCCCACAGTTTTGGCGCGCTTGAAATCTATCCAGATATTTTTGTACTCGTGCGAAACGATAACAAGTGGATTGAGCGAAGTAATGTTTGTTGTAATCCCGTAAATGGGTTTTTCTTTCAGGTCCTCTTCGGCAAAGGTGCCAAACATGCGGTCCCATATCATTAATATGCCGGCATGGTTGCGGTCCAGGTAGCGGATATTGGATGCATGGTGCACGCGGTGATGCGAAGGGGTATTGAACAGGAACTCGTACCAGCGCGGCAGCTTGCCCACCAGCTCTGTATGCGGCCAAAACTGGTAGATAAGCGATACGCTCATCATCATCAATATCATTAAAGGGTGGAAACCTACCAATGGCAACCAGAACCACCAGAAATATTTGTACAGTAGCTCGGTCCAGCTTTGGCGCAGGGCCGTGGCCAGGTTAAGTGTTTGCGAAGAATGGTGCTGTACGTGGGCCGCCCACAGTATCCTTATTTCGTGGCTGAGGCGGTGGTGCCAGTAAAAGGTAAAATCGTCGGCAAACAATATCAGTATCCATACCCACCAGTGCCAGCCAAGGTCGAACAGTCGGTATTGGTACAGGAAGCTATAGCCTGCAAAGGCAAGCGCCTTCATTAAAATATTGATAACGAGGGAGCCAAGCCCCATGCCTATGCTGGAAAGGGCTTCACCCTTTTCGTACAGGTCGTGCTGGCCTTTATAGCTTACGTAAAGCTCTATAGCAATAAGGAGAACAAAGAAGGGCACCGCATACATTACGGGTTCCATATCTAGGGGCACTGCCTGAAAATCGAGGTTCATAGCCTGGGACAATTTACTTGTTTTGATACTAACTTATATAACGGCTAAAGAGAATATCAAAAATAGGCTAAAAATTGGAAGGAATGAACAGATATTGTTACCATTACAGTTAAAATACTCTATAGAGATTATAGGGTATGATTTTTTAGGAAGAAAGATTCATGTCGGAAGCCAATAACATACACCCCATTTTTGAACGCCTGCTGTCGCGGCAGGACCGCGAAAAGCAATTGGGCCAAAAGGCAAAAGCTATTTGGCTGATGGGCCTTTCGGGCAGTGGCAAAAGCACCATAGCCAAGGGGCTGGAAAATGAGCTGTACCTGAGGAAGTATCACACCTTTGTGCTGGACGGGGATAACATACGCAGCGGCATCAATAGTAACCTTAGCTTCAGCGAGGCCGACCGCAGGGAAAACATAAGGCGCGTGGCAGAAACAGCAAAACTGATGCTGGAAAGCGGCATTGTGGTTATCTGTTGTTTTATAACCCCTACGCACGAGCTGCAGCAGATAATGCTGAATATATTGGGCGAAGATGCGCTGGTAGTGTATGTGAACACCACCATAGAAGAGTGCGAGAAACGCGATGTAAAAGGGCTGTATGCCAAGGCGCGCGCCGGCGAGATAAAGGACTTTACGGGCATCAGCGCACCTTTTGAAGCACCGCTGAACCCGGCATTTGAAGTGCACACCACAGGCCAATCTATTTTCGATTCATTCAACGAGGTACTACATTTTGTTTTACCTGAAATAAAACTGGAAGATGCATCGCCCACGGTGTACGAACAGTTTAATATATAACACAGCATTTATTCAGCATGGCATATACGCTTAATCACCTTAAAACACTGGAGGCAGAGTCTATTTTTATACTGCGCGAAGTGGCAGCGCAGTTCCAGAACGCAGCTATATTGTTCAGCGGCGGCAAGGATTCTATCATTGTTACCTATCTGGCAAAAAAGGCTTTTTATCCCGCGCCTATACCTTTTCCGCTGGTGCACATAGACACCGGGCACAACTTTCAGGAAACGCTGGACTACCGCGATGAGCTGGTGAAAACACTGGGCGTGAAATTGATTGTGGGCAGCGTACAGGAAAGCATAGACAATGGCCGCGTGGCCGAAGAGCGCGGCGTGAATGCCTCGCGCATACGCCTGCAGACTACCACGCTATTAGATACCATAGAGCAATATAAGTTTGACGCATGCATGGGCGGTGCGCGTCGCGACGAAGAAAAGGCGCGCGCCAAAGAGCGCTTCTTTTCGCACCGCGATGAGTTTGGCCAGTGGGACCCCAAAAACCAGCGCCCCGAGTTATGGAACCTGTTCAATGGCCGCAAAAGCATGGGAGAACACTTCCGCGTGTTCCCGATAAGTAACTGGACAGAACTGGATGTGTGGCAATACCTGGCAGAAGAAAAAATACCGTTGCCGTCGCTGTACTATACGCACAAGCGCAGGGTGTTTAACCGCGACGGTACCTGGTTGGCCGAAAGCCCGGTAATACCAATGAAACCCAACGAAGTGATAGAAGAGCACATCGTGCGTTTCCGCACTATTGGCGATATTACCTCCACAGGCGCTACCTTTTCGGAGGCGTCTACCATAGAGGATATTATACAGGAGGTGGCCACGGCGCGCACTACCGAGCGCGGCGGCCGCGCGGATGATAAGCGCAGCGAAACCAGCATGGAAGACAGGAAGAAAGAAGGATACTTTTAAACGAAGCAACAATGAGCAACCAAAGCACAGAAATATTAAGGTTTACAACAGCAGGGAGTGTAGACGATGGAAAATCGACCCTGATAGGCCGCTTGCTATACGATAGCAAGTCGATATTTGAGGACCAGTACGACAACATAAAGGCTACCAGTGAACGCCGCGGCGAGCAATACGTGAACCTGGCGCTACTAACCGATGGCCTGCGCGCCGAGCGCGAGCAGGGCATAACCATAGATGTGGCCTACCGTTATTTCAGCACACCGAAGCGCAAGTTTATAATTGCGGATACCCCGGGCCATATTCAATATACGCGCAACATGGTTACGGGCGCCAGTACGGCCAACCTGGCGCTGATATTGATAGATGCGCGGCAAGGTGTGGTGGAGCAAACGCGCCGCCACTCGCTGATAGCATCGCTGCTGGGCATACCGCATGTAGCAGTATGCATCAACAAAATGGACTTGGTGGATTATAGCCAGGAGGTGTACGACAAAATAATAAGCGACTACAAGACCTTTGCGTCCAAGTTGAAAATAAAGGATTTCCACTTTATACCGCTTACGGCGCTGCATGGCGACAATGTGGTGCACCGCAGCGATAAAATGAACTGGTATGAAGGCGTGACGCTGATGTACCTGCTGGAAAACCTGCACATAGCCAACGACCAGAACCATGTGGACGCGCGCTTTCCGGTGCAGTATGTTATAAGGCCCTATAACGATGCTTTCCACGACTACCGTGGCTATGCGGGCAGAATGAGCAGCGGCGTGCTGCGCAAGGGAGACAAGGTTAGTGTGCTGCCCTCGGGTTTCAGCACTACGGTAAAGTCCATAGAACTCGATGGAAAGGAAATGGAAGAAGCCTTTGCGCCAATGAGTGTAACGGTGTTGCTGGAAGATGATATAGATATATCGCGCGGGGATATGATAACGCGCCCGAACAACCAGCCCGAGCAGGGCCAGGATATAGAGGCGATGATATGCTGGATGGCCGACAGGCCACTACAGCTGAACGGAAAATATGCGCTGAAGCATACTACCAAGGATGTGCGCTGTGTGGTGAAAGAGGTGAAGTACAAATTTGATATCAGCAACCTGTCGCGCATAACGGATAACCCCGAGATAAAGATGAACGACATAGGCCGCATATCGCTGCGCACCACTGCGCCATTGTTTTACGACAGCTATACCAAGAACCGCGAAACGGGCAGCTTTATACTAATAGACGAAGGCACCAATGTGACCGTGGGGGCGGGAATGATTATTTAGCCAGGGTTTATTGCCTTGCCAACACCAACTAAATATCGGCAAAAATATTACTGCTAAATTAGCAGCATGGAAAAGCGATGGGTTGTAGCGAAGCATGATGTGGAACGGGCAAAGCTGCTGCAGAAGGAGCTGGGCATTCACCCTACGCTGTGTGCTATATTGGTACAACGTAGCATTACCACCTACAACGAAGCAAAGGATTTTTTTCGCCCGGACCTGAAAGACCTGCACGACCCTTTTTTGATGGAGGGCATGTACCAGGCGGTGAGCCGCATACAGGAGGCCATAGAAAAGAAACAGCGCATACTGATATACGGTGACTACGATGTGGATGGCACTACTTCGGTAAGCCTGATGTACCTGTTCCTGAAGGATATTTACCCAAATATAGATTACTATATACCCAACCGATATACCGAGGGGTATGGCATCTCATTTACTGGTATAGACTACGCCAGGGAAACAAAGTGCAAGCTGATAATAGCGCTGGATTGCGGTATAAAATCGAATGACAAGGTAGACTACGCCAGTGCGCGTGGCATAGATTTCATCATCTGCGACCACCACAACCCCGGCGAAACCATACCGGATGCGGTGGCGGTGCTGGACCCGAAGCGTACGGATTGCAAATACCCATACAAAGAACTAAGCGGCTGCGGCATTGGCTTCAAGCTGGCACAGGCTTTCTGCATACAACAAGGGTATTCGCCACACAGGTGTTATGAACTACTGGACCTGGTGTGTACCAGCATAGCGGCCGATATAGTGCCTATAACAGGCGAAAACCGCATACTGGCCTACCACGGCCTGAAGAAGCTGAACGAAAACCCGAGCATGGGGCTGCGCACGCTGATAGAACTATCGGCGCTGAAGAAGAAAATGGAAATATCGGATGTGGTGTTTGTGCTGGGGCCGCGCATAAATGCTGCGGGCCGTATAGACGATGCCAAACATGCCGTAAAGATGCTGACGGGAGAGATACAAACCGAAGCAAACGAGCATGCCGAAACCCTGCGCGACCTGAACATCGAGAGGCAGGGGCTGGACAAGCAGATAACGCAGGAGGCACTGGCCATGATAGCCGATAGTGAGGTGCTGATAAATAAAAAGACAACGGTATTGTTCAATGCGGAGTGGAATAAGGGGGTGATAGGCATAGTGGCATCGCGCCTTACTGAGAACTACTACCGCCCTACCATAGTGCTGACCGAGAGCGAGGGCAAGGTAACCGGCAGCGCCCGCAGCGTAAAACACTTTGACCTGTACGAGGCCATATACAACTGCCGACACCACCTAATACAGTTTGGCGGACACCGATTTGCGGCCGGGCTTACCATGCTTCCCGAAAATGTGATAGATTTTGCCAATGCATTTGAGGAAGTGGTGGCTGCTACCATAGCGCCCGAACACCTGATACCCGAGCTGGATATAGATGCGGAGGTGGAGGTAGAGGCACTAACCGAGCGGTTTATGAGCATCGTTCAGCAGTTTTCGCCATTTGGGCCGGGTAACATGAAGCCGGTATTTGTGCTACGCAACATGCGCGATACAGGCTATAGCCGTATAGTAAAGGAAGCGCATGTAAAGTTTGTAGTACGCTCGCCAAGCGGCCGCACTATGGATGGAATCGGCTTTGGGCTGGCAGAGAAATTTGCCCTTTTGCAGGGTGGTACGGTGGATATAGTGTTCCAACTGGAAGAGAATGAATGGAATGGGAACAAGACTTTGCAGATGATGGTGAAGGATTTTCGCACTGCAAAAGACTAATAAATGGGAAAAATACAGGTGGCAACGCTAAATAGATAGCCCTGCCTCTTGCAAAAAAGGGGTAAGTTATTATTTTTGCGTCCGCATTGCCCGATCGTCTAATGGCAGGACAGCGGTTTTTGGTACCGCTTGTAGAGGTTCGAATCCTTTTCGGGCAACCCAAGTAAAATCCTCCGCATATTGCGGAGGATTTTCTTTTTTACCTCCCTCAAACACTTACTGGGCTTACCATTGAGAGGATTACCTGGTTTACTTCTGTTGTTCGATAAGTGCCATTTTGAACATTGTAGTATAATTTGCCTGGGAACCTCAATTTTTGCACTATTATGGCGAAGATTATAACCAAAAGTTCTTTTTTTTAAACGTGGAGAGAGAAAAGTAGGAGAAGGATTGCTTTGAAAAGAAACAAACGAAGACTTGATGACGCTTTTCTAAACCCGCGATTAATGTGTCTGCAACAAACTATAATAATTCAACCTTTCAGTGAGGGTTATTTGCAAAGATATAAGCTAAACTGATTTTGTAGAGTGTTGTCACTGCATTGATATATATTCACATATTACGTTTGCCCATTGCAATATCCTATCTATGGCTAAAAAGAAATATAGAGAAATATCTTTGAATGAGTTAGCTATTAGAAGTGACTCTAAGGATGAAAACGATAGGATAACTACGTTATTCGCTGAACTAAAAGATCGAATTAACAACGGAGTTGAGTTAACAGAAAACGAAAAGAATTTTTTCTGCTTATGCGCGCCACTGGATTATATAAAATATGACTTACCTGAAAATATTCCGGTTTGCCAAGACGTTGTTTTCAAAAGAAAATTTCTTATTTATCGTGATGGGTTATCAGAGAACATAACTCGTTTCAGACCAAATCCTGAAAGATTAAGGGAGTTTATTAAAAACTACGATGGAGAAATTGTAAACATTAAAGAAGCAGCGAAAAAAGCGAAAAATGAGGTATATGAAGAAATACCAAAGGAAGAAGCGAAACAAGATTTAGCAGAATTAACCAAGGTCTTTAATAGTTGGTATCTTGATTTAAAAGACCCTAAGCAGTCAAACCAATTTAAGAAGAAGGTTTATAAACATACAAAAGAGTTAGTGGACAAAGAGCATGGAAATAGTCCTGAATATGAGATAATTAGGAAACAATTCTATTTGTGGTCTAAATATGTTTATCTGATGGCTAAGGAAGTATTCGAAGGCTACACTGAATCAGAGAGAAAAGTCTTCTTAAACGGATTAGAAATTGAATTTGATAAAGAAAGTTTTTACCACATCATTTATAATCACTACGCACCAAACACCAAAACCGGAAACTCAAACAAATCCTTTTTTACTAACCAAAAAATAGAGCCAAGAAAAATTTTAGAATGGGTTGTAGAAGTAATTCAAAAGATTGAAGCATCCGGGAAATATAAGCAAGAGAAAGTTCGGAAAATAAGTATCAACTATCAAGGGGATATATATAGAATTTGGATAAATACAGGTACAAGAAAGGATGATGGAATGACAAGATTTAACCAAGTTGGCTCAGTGTATCCAATTAATGATAGCGGAGATTTAAAAGACCTTAAATGCAATTACAAGCTTGTTAAGATTGATGAGGAACTTTCCGTTTATACAAACAATTGTTGGTGGAAATTTAAAAGAAAGCTTAAGTACATTGTGACATTTAAATTCCTAACAACCAATGTAAAAAATAGTTTAAGTAAAAAAACAACATCCTAAAGCCCCGCTCGTTTAATAACGGCAGGGCTTGTCTCTTAATACTCATCTGCAAATAACAGAGTAGCATAATGATTGCGGATTTTGTTTTCCATCAATACTTTAGGGTCGTCCAATACAGCGCGGCTGTAATTCTCAATCGAAGGTGGATTTATATCGACGGGCAACCCATTTCTAAAAAATTGCTCTTTCTACCGTTGTATGTTTACTTGGTGTAAAGGGTTTCCAAAACCCTTAGACCTCAAATAATATGGAAACAAAAGTAAAAGTGATTTCTGTTTACAATTGCTCTTTGGAGAAGGCATTTAAAACACCCATACTTTGCGATGTGGCTAAGGTGCATACGGGATATGGAGTGATGCCGAAAGTGACGCATTGTACCGATGACCATTACTGGGGGCAGGTAGGCTCAACCAAGAAAGTATATGCTGCAGAGTCCCTGACGCAAAAAGGAGGGTTTGCCTCGGTGGATAAGGTGCTGGAGCGAATGGAGAATAAATATTGGAAATTTGAGGTAAGTGATTTTCAATCGTGGATGCTGGGGTTCTCCAGATTTACGGGCGAGTGGCAAACAACTGAAATAGGAAGGGATAAAATAATGGTAGAGTATACTTATACATTGCATTCCGACATTGCGGTATTATACCCGCTGAATTGGCTCTTTGCAAATACCTTTTGGAAAACGTATATGAAGCGGGTTTTGAATATCGTGAAGGAGCTGGCTTATAGCAATGAGCCGTACATTTATAACTGATAAATACGACAAGGTGTAAATGAAGATGCGTAAAGTAATACAATATATTTTTGCCCGGCTGAAATCCCAACCAAAACAGATTTTTCTTTTGGACGGGATAGGCGCATTTCTATCTACGCTTTTTTTGTTATTCATCGCAAAGTTCCATGAGGTATTTGGAATGCCATGTCCGGCGGTTTGCCTTTTATGCATGATCGCTTTGATTTTGTGTATCTACTCTTTGTGCTGCTACTATTTTGTGGGTATCAAATGGCGGCTATGCCTGCTGGTAATTATTGCGGCTAATGTTTTATACTCTTTGTTTACGGGGTTTTTAGTGGTCTATCATTTCCGCGGCTTAACGGCACTTGGTCTAGCCTATTTTGTAGCAGAGCTTATCGTGTTGAGTTTTGTGATTGCTTTGGAGCTTAAAGCATTAAGAGATAAATAAATTGCTTTTTTCGCCGAAGGAGTTCTGCTATAGTGATGGAACCTATTGGCTAAGCAATGTTTTTTAGTAACTAAAACAATTATCGGTCTTTATTTCTGTCTTTGGGTAGCATATTCCTATCGCTGAAAATATAGGTGGTGTTTTCGTCCGCCATCCAATCTATCAGCTTTAAAATTCCTACCACATTTAACGTAATGCCTAGTGCAATCCCAATGATGTAGTCTGTGGTGGTAGTGAGGTGATTGGTGTGGACAGTGAAAATGAAAAAACAGGTGCAAGGCACAAATAGGAGCCAGCTTGTGGCTAAGCCTGCATTGTACCATGTCTTGGCTTTGATATTGAATATGGTAGTATGCGCGATAGTATTGCCCATGGAAACCATAATTGTTGCGATGCCCAGCCAAATGGCCTTTTCTGCAAGCATAGCCGCGAGAAAATAAGAGGTCCAACCAACAACCACATTTACATAAAATGCGGTGTTTGTGTTTAACGGATAGCGGTCAGGCATTTTGCTGTTGAATATGGCGGAGTTGACCATGCCAGGAAAGGTGCCAACGATGCGGTATTCCTCTAGTTGATGAAAAAAAAGAGAAACCAGGCTTAGCCACATTAAGATCTGGTAGTTTGTCAGATTACTGTAGTTTGTATAGATGTAAGCAGACACTATAATGGCAAGAAAGCCGCCTAAATCATACCAATGGTTACGAAGAAAATTCATCTTTCAATTGAAGGTTATTTAGCAAAATGTTTGCCATCAGTAGTAGCGATTAGTGTTGTGCGTTTAAAGAGTCGCCAAACGCTTATTTCTTGCTTGATGAATATAGGAGGTTTTCGCTTAAGTGGGTATAGAACAATTTTTGGCACAGTGCGGTTTTTAATTCAATTTCTTATAGATTACAGAGCATTAGAAACAACCTAAATTAATAAGGCATGAGCAAGATTACAGTAAAGGACGGCACCGAAATTTATTACAAGGATTGGGGCACCGGGCAACCGATTGTTTTTCACCATGGCTGGCCCTTGTCGGGCGATGACTGGGATGCGCAAATGATGTTTTTTCTAGGGCATGGCTACAGGGTTATTGCCCACGACCGCAGGGGTCATGGCAGATCGGGCCAGGCGGCAGGCGGACACGATATGGATACATACGCAGCAGATGTGGCTGAGCTTACAAAAGCGCTGGACCTGAAAGATGCGATACATATAGGCCACTCTACCGGAGGCGGCGAGGTGATACGCTATGTGGCACAACATGGGCAGGGCAGGGTTGCCAAGGCTGTATTGATAAGCGCAGTAACACCCATAATGGTTAAAAATGAAAGAAACCCGGACGGTGTGCCTATGGAAGTGTTCGACGAAATACGCATGAAGACCGCAACAAACAGGGCGCAGTATTTTCAGGATTTCCCAACGGCTTTTTTCGGGTATAACCGCCCGGGCGCTAAAGTGTCGGAAGGGGTTAAGCACAACTGGTGGCGCCAGGGTATGATGGGTGCTATAAACGCACACTACGAATGCGTAAAGGTATTTTCGGAAACAGATTTTACCGAAGACCTGAAAAATACAGAGGTGCCCGTATTGGTGCTGCATGGCGAAGATGACCAGATAGTGCCATACGCTATCACAGCATTAAAAGCTGCCAAGCTATTGAAGAATGGCAAGCTGATTACCTATCCGGGCTTTCCGCACGGAATGCCAACTACGGAGGCGGATAAGATAAATGCAGATATTCTGGCGTTTATAAAGGGGTAGTGAGTTCAGATACTATGAGGCAAGCCTTCAAACGAGCGTTCAAGATATTCGCATATCTATCTCTTTTATTTACGATAGTGTATTGGATATATGTTGTAATCGAGGACTATTCCTTTATTGAAAAATACTGGATTACTCATTGGTTAGATTACCTCGGTATATGGACGATATACTTTCTGATTTACTATGCAGGCTTCACATTTTATTTTTGGCTAATTAGCACCTTCGCTATTTTGACTTACTTTAAGGTGAGGAAAACAGATAGTTAGCGAAACTCATATACTATTGTTATAATAGTGGTTTTATTGCCAAAAGCCTCTGAATCATCCTTAATAGTTAACTTGTAATTTGCTATACCTAATCTATCACAAATATCTGAACGTTTGGCAGTTGTGTATTTTAGTTTGTAAAGGTCAATAAGACAATTTTTTGTATCTCACCTCATTTGCAGATTAACTCTAAGGCCGTAATATTGGTGTCCATTGTGGTCAGTGATGGAGCATATATCAGTTGGTTGAAATTTTCCCGGCATTGTAAGACCTGTCTGCACCCTTGTTTCTTATATCCCTTACAAAAAACTGTTCTGAATAAAGCCGTGCATCTTTATTCAAGCATACGCACTTAGCGGAACTCACCAAAATGCCACAATATGCCGGATGGGTCGTGCAGGAAGCACTCCCTTCCCCATGCTTCTTCGCGGATGGGAGTGAGGCGGACAGTTTTGTATTTTTCCGTTAAGCCAAGGTTTTTCAGTTCGCTCCAATAACGGTTTACATCGTCTACTTCCAGAAATAGCATGGTGTTGTCTACCCAATCTTTTACATAGGCGTTCTGCAGGTAGAAGCCGAGATTGTCAGATACCTGAAAGTAGGACATGTCCGCTGATAATACAGATTCCCGGAAACCCAGGTCGGTATAGAATTGACGTGACTCTGCGAAATTGATGCAGCCGATAAATGCGCGTATGGATTTGGCGTTGTGTTGCATGGGGGATATGAATTCAAGTGCAAATTAATCATTCATGCAATGGTATGCTACAGCTTTTCCGCATAATAGTCCTTAACATACCTGCTTATATAAGTGCTTAACCCCTTGCCTGTTTTGGCGAGCAGTTTCATGCGCTCAATTTTAGCTTTTCCCGCAGAGGTATAGTTGTATAGATATAAATGCCCCACGTCAAACTCAACGACTATAAAATCGTCACCTATTTGGTAGCGGCTAATGCCGGAATCTCCTTTCAGGTTTTTGTATGCTTTCATATAATTTGAACAGCAAAAAGCGGTGGTAAATTTTGGCTTAAGAATTTTTAGCACGTACACGCCCACGGGCTGAATGTTTTGCGTGGCAAAGCGTTGGGGCACATCGGGAATAATCAATTTTGAGAGAGCTGCCCAAAGTGCTAACAGGGTAATGTTTTGGTGTTTATATTTGGGATGCGGAGGGGCTTATTCCTGCCGTGTATGTTCTTTGATAAACTGTTTTTGAAATAAACAGGTGACCCTAAAGCCTGAGCCATTATTTCCCTTCTATTTTCCGGATTACAACTCGGTGCAATTGAAAAGGGGGATGTTTTTTTGTTTTTAAGATGGACTAAAGTCCAAGGAGTGACTATTACCGTTTTTGATGGACAGGCCTTTTTGTCGCTGTTTTTACCCTCAGTTTTGTGTGATAACGCATTGGCAATCATAGTCTTGTAGCTGAAGAAAGGTGCTGAAAATGAAAAAAGGGCTGAAAAAACGCGAATTCCGCCACCCACCGCCACCCACCGCCATTTTTTAACAGTTTGGAAAGTGGGGCAGTGTACAGAAATTACCATCAAAACGGATGTTGGTTTGGCCATCATTGGGTGGATGGTAAAGTGTTGAAGGAGAGGGAATAGCGATGGAAAATAAGTGAGGAAAATACCATCAAAAAGGGCTATGCTTTTACCATCTGAAATGAGGGATTGCATTGCTAACGCGAGATGGTGGGTGGAGACACCCACCACGGCGTGAGGAATATGGCAGGACCAATTTTCCATCAAAATGGATATTGGCTTTGCCATCATGGGATGGAGTGTAAAGTATTGAGGGATAGGGGATAGCGATGGGAAATGAGTGGTGGAAATACCATCAAAACGGGTGGTGGTTTAGCCATCGAAAAGCGGGCTTTTAGCCTGGAAAATGATGGTAAAGGTGCCCCATGCTCAAAAACATGATTTCCGCCACCCACCGCCAGCCACCGCCATTTTTGCCGCAGAAATGAGGGTTTAATTTTGGCGGGTATCTCATGGGTGGTTTTGTTACATTTGCGGCTTTTAAAAAAAGCACGACCCGAGCCGCTTTTAATAGGAATATGCCAGATATAATTCAACTGCTTCCGGATGCAATAGCCAATCAGATAGCTGCGGGCGAGGTGATACAACGCCCCGCCAGCCTAGCTAAAGAGCTGCTGGAAAATGCCGTGGACTCAGGTGCCAGCATGATAAAGCTGATAGTGAAGCAGGCGGGCAAAAGCCTGTTGCAGGTATCGGACAATGGCTGCGGCATGAGCGAAACAGATGCGCGCATGAGCTTTGAGAAGCATGCTACCTCTAAAATACGGACGGCCGAGGACCTGTACAATATCCGCACGATGGGATTCCGTGGGGAGGCGCTGGCATCTATAGCAGCCATAGCGCAGGTAGAGCTGAAGACAAAGCTGAATGATGAAACGCTGGGCACTTCGATAGAAATAGAAGGGTCGAGGATAGTGAAGCAGGAGCCCTGCAATTGCGCGAATGGCACATCGATACTGGTGAAGAACCTGTTTTATAACGTGCCTGCCAGGAGAAATTTCCTGAAAAGCGATACAGTAGAACTGAAGAATATCATAGACGAGTTCTTTCGGATTTCGCTGGCCAACCCGAAGGTGGGCTTCCAGTTTTTCAGCAATGACTCGGAGCTGTACCACCTGAAAAGCGGCAACCTCAAACAGCGCATTGTGCAGTTGTTTGGTGATGACTATGCCGGCAAAATAGTGCCGGTGGAAGAAAGCTCGTACTCGCTAACGGTGACGGGATTTATAGGCAAGCCGATACATGCCAAGAAGACCCGGGGGGAGCAGTTCATATTTGTGAACAACCGGTTTATAAAATCGGCCTACCTGCACCATGCCGTGGTGAACGCCTACTCTGAGATGATATCGAAAGAGAGCCACCCGTTTTATGTGCTGTTCCTGGATGTGGATCCGGCGCGCATAGACATAAACGTGCACCCGCAGAAGTACGAGATAAAGTTTGAGGACGAAAAGCTGGTGTACACCTTTGTAAACCTGGGTGCCAAGCACGCACTGGGTGCCTACAGCGTGTCACCTACCATAGACTTTAACCAGGAGCACCACATGCAGTCGAACGGCAGCTTTGACAAGGCCCCGGACTGGATAAACGGTGCGAGCATAACGCAGACATCTGACATAACAAGGGAAGCCAAAAAATACGCACCGCCATCTAACTTTCAGCCATACAGCAAGCCAAGCACACAGGCTACTAACTGGCAGAAGCTGCAGGAGGTAATACAGCCCAGGATAGATGATACAGAAAGGGAGGTGCCAACGACACAACCTGTGAGCCACCTGAGTACACAGGCGATACCGGAGGCATCGGAACCAAGCCAGCTACACCGCAGGTATATAGTGTCGCAGATAAAGAGCGGCTTCATATTGATAGACCAGCAAGCGGCGCATGAGCGCATACTGTACGAGAAGTACATACGCCTGCTGGCCCATAACAAGATGGCCAGCCAAAGGCAGCTTTTTCCGCAGACGATAGAGCTGAACGTAGCAGATGCTACCCTGCTGAAAGACTTGCTGGAGGATATAAATGGCCTGGGATTTGAGGTGCAGGATTTTGGCAATAATGCGTTTATCATACACTCGTTTCCGGCAGATATTGTAAACGGAAATGAGAAGCAGATACTGGAAGAGCTGTTGGAGCAATACAAGAGCCAGCTGGGCATATCGAAGCTGAACAAGCGCGACAGGCTGGCACAATCGCTGGCGGTAAGCTCATCGATAAAAGCCGGTAAGCAACTGGGTGTGGAAGAGATGCGTAGCCTGATAGATGAACTGTTTGCCTGCGAGAATCCCTACACTGCGCCGAATGGCAGACTGACTTTCAGCACGTTCTCGTTTGATGAAGTGGAAGCGCGCTTCAGGAACAAAAGCTAACTACAGGTAATACTTGAAGTTGTTTTCGGTAAGGTGCTTTTCCTTTTCCTCGTAATTGGGCATGACAGCGGAAACACATTTCCAGAAACGGGCAGAATGGTTGTGGTGTATAAGGTGCGCCAGCTCGTGGATAAGCACATAGTCGATAACATCCTGTGGGGCAAACATGAGGCGGAGGGATATATTGATGTTGCCCTGTGTGCTGCAACTGCCCCAATTGCTGGTGTTGTATTTCAGCTTAACGGAGTTGACCTGCTTGCCAAAATGCTTGGCATTCAACTCATGTATGCGGGCAGTGACGCGCGGCAGGAAAAACTTGGCCAGGCACTTGCTGATAAGGTAGCTGCAGGCGTTTTGGGCGGCCTCTTCCTTTAGCCCACGGGCCAAGGAGATGAGTATGTGGTTGTCGTGGATGCGGGCCCCACTTTTGTCGGACTGATGATGGCTGATGCTGATGTTGAAACGGTGCTCACCCATAACCAGGACTTCGCCATTGACATATTTGCGCTGAGGCAGGTAGTCGAGCAGCTCGGGCTTTTCGCCCAGCTTGGTTTTGGCCCACTTGAGGAAAGACTCTATCTGCTTGCGCTGCTCCTCGATGGGCATACGCTTGCTGATGCGCATGAGGATGCCATTGCCGGTAACGGACACGCGGTTGTTGTAGCGTTGCTCGAAGCAGATGCGGACAGGGATGTTCTTGCCCATAACATCTATTTCGAACTGCTCGTGCTTAACCGGTACCGACTCCACAGGCCTGGAGACAGGCTTGGCAGCGGCGGGGGCATCATCAAACAATGTAAGCAGACTCATTCAGTACCAAAGATGTTTTGAATAATGTTTTGCGCGCCAATGATTTTTCAACAGCCATCAACAAAATAGGGTGGCAGAAAGCAAGGCGGTTGTTTAATATAGAAATGCGGCAAAGCAGATGTGTGGTAGACGCTGTAGCCAGGCGGTGTATTTTACAGAGCCCATGTTAAAAATAATGGAAGAGCAGAACGAAACGGACAGATAATTTTTTAGTATAGAACAGTATAAAATAATAGCTTCGCGGCACTTGAAAAAAGAAGACAGCATGAAAACGACATCGCTTACAGAAACACACATAGGACTTGGCGCCAAAATGGCGGAATTTGCAGGATACAACATGCCGATAACCTATAGCGGGTTGGTGCTGGAGCACAAGCAGGTGCGCGAGAGTGTGGGCGTGTTTGACGTAAGCCACATGGGAGAGTTTGTATTGCGTGGCGAGAAAGCCCTGGAACTGATACAACTGGTAACAAGCAATGACGCTTCTAAACTGACTGACGGCAAGATACAGTACAGCTGCCTGCCAAACGACCAGGGCGGCATAGTGGACGACCTGCTGGTATACCGCTGGAACGAAAATGAATACTACCTGGTAGTAAATGCATCGAACATAGAGAAAGACTGGAACTGGATAGTACAGCATAACACTTTTGGTGTAGAGATGGAGAACATCAGCGACCAGCTATCGCTACTGGCAGTGCAGGGCCCGAATGCCATAAAAGTGATACAGAAGCTGACAGATGTGGACCTGAGCAATATACCTTACTACAGCTTTGCCTCTGGTAAAGTAGCAGGACTGGAAGATGTGATCATCAGCAATACGGGATATACGGGAGCAGGAGGCTTTGAGCTATATGTGTGGAACAAAGATGCAAAAGCGCTTTGGGATGCGGTATTTGAAGCCGGAGCAGAGTATGGAATATTGCCTGCAGGACTTGGCTGCCGCGATACGCTGCGCCTGGAAAAGGGATTCTGCCTGTACGGAAATGACATAGACGACAATACCTCACCGATAGAAGCAGGACTGGGCTGGATAACCAAGTTCAGCAAGCATTTTATACACGATACATACCACAAGGAGCTGAAAGAAAAAGGCGTGAGCCGTAAGCTGGTAGGCCTGGAAATGGTAGACCGCGGAGGTGCGCCACGCCAGCACTACAAGCTATATGATGCGGAAGGCAATGAGATAGGGGAAGTAAGCTCGGGGACACACTCACCATCGCTGAACAAGGCGATAGGCATGGGCTACGTGAAAGCGGAGTTCGCTGCCACCGGCACCGAAATATATGTAGGCATCAGGGATAAAAAACTGAAGGCTGTAGTGTCTAAGGTGCCGTTCCTATAAGGGTTAGCACTTTTCGTATACGATAGCCAAACCCTGGCCAACACCAATACACATTGTAGCCAGTGCATAGCGCACTTCGGGCCTGCGTTTCATTTCGTGGAGCAAGGTAGCTGTGATGCGTGCGCCGGAGCAGCCGAGAGGATGACCGATAGCGATGGAGCCTCCGTTAACATTCACAATGTCTGGGTTTAGACCAAGATCGCGGATACAAGCCAGGCTTTGGGAAGCGAAGGCCTCATTAAGTTCTACGAGTCCAAGGTCGGAAACAGTAATGCCAGCACGCTGCAATGCCTTACGGGTAGCAGGTACGGGGCCAACGCCCATACAGGCAGGGTCTACACCGGCGGCAGCTATTGCCACTATGCGGGCGAGCGGTTTCAGGTTGTATTTTTTAACGATGGCCTCGCTGACAACCAAGGTAGCAGCAGCACCATCGTTGATACCTGAAGAGTTGCCGGCAGTAACAGAGCCGCCATCCTTAACGAAAGCAGGCTTAAGCGTGGCGAGCTTATCTATGCCAGAAAGGCGCGGGTTTTCATCCGTATAGAAGAGTTCCGTTTCGCCTTTGCCCTTTGGTACGGCAACAGGGATGATTTCGTCGGAGAATTTGCCGGCTTCGAATGCGGCCTTGTACTTGAGCTGGGAGTTA
>DLGO01000149.1:71303-85172 GCA_002482725.1 Bacteroidetes bacterium UBA7692
TACATTTTCTGCGGTTTCGCCCATGGCATAGGTGGTATTGCGATCGAAGGCCGGATTGGTAAAACGCCAGCCGATAGTAGTATCGTACATTTGCTGTGCGCGGTCGAAAGCACTATTGGCCTTGCTAAGCACGTATGGCGCGCGGCTCATGCTTTCGGTGCCACCTGCTATATATATGTCGCCATCGCCATTGTTTATGGCACGGGCGGCATCGGCAATAGCCTGCAATCCAGAGGCACAAAGGCGATTGACAGTAACACCTGCTACCTCTTGCGGCAAGCCTGCAAGCAGGGCAGCCATACGGGCCACGTTGCGGTTGTCTTCGCCGCTTTGGTTAGCAGCACCGAGGATTACCTCTTCTATTTCGGAGGTGTTGAGCCAGCTGCTGTTGCGGGCCACCAAGCCCTTGATAACTGTAGCCGCAAGATCGTCGGGGCGTACTGTGCTAAGCGCACCATTGTGTTTGCCAACGGGGGTACGTGCGGCATCTATTATGTAGGCGTTCATTGTGTTGTTTTTGCGGTCGCTAAGGGAAGCATATTTTCTCAGAAAGAGAACAGAACCGCTTTAAAAGATTCAGGCGGGAATTAGGGATGCCTTTACCAGCAAATGGTACACGATGCAGCCAACGCAGAAGGCAAAGGCGCTTTCCAGAAAGGCACAGACAAGCAATACACCACCAACGCCATAAGCTGCGATTGGTTGATGAAAAAGCAGCAGTGCGGCAATGGTAAAGGAGAAAACAACACCTACGCCTGCGGCAAAGCGTTTGGGAGCTACATCGGTGGCCTTGTAGCCGACTTTAAAGAGGCCGCCTAATTGTACGGCCAGGAAGCGAAACGGGCTGTACTCACGCTTGTTGGCAGCCCTGATGGTAAAGTCAAGACCCTGTATAAGCAGCAACCACCAGGCACCGGTTAACAGGGCTATGGTAGTATTGATAAAGACCAATGCAGCTACTATGCGGGCATGGTTCTCGTTGAGCTTTTCGTTTGATACAGGACAGGTAATGTCTGTCATAACTTGGTATTTGTAGCAAATATAAGCCCATTAAATTAGTAGACTATTGTAATAAATATTAAAATAAGCGATAGAACAGCGGTGGTAAGCTTTAAATTGTGCGCCTAACATAAAAGAAAGGCTTTTACATGACTCCCAAATTATACCTTATACCTGCGCTATTGGGCTCAGAAGATGCATCGCTGATACCTGAACACACCAAGCAGATAGTGTATGGCCTGGACTCATTTATAGTAGAAAACCTGCGGTCGGCCCGACGCTACCTGCGGGCAATAGGGTACACCAAAAACTTTGATACTGAAGTGAAACTGGTGGAATTTGACAAGCATGCCACGCAGCAAAGTGTAGGAAAGATGCTGCAGCCCATGAAGAGTGGCAGAAGCATAGGCATAATAAGCGAAGCCGGCCTACCCTGCATAGCCGACCCGGGCAATGAGGTAGTAGAACATGCGCATAAACTAGGCATAGAAGTAGTGCCCCTGGTAGGGCCCAGCTCTATATTCCTGGCACTTATGGCCAGTGGATTCAATGGTCAGCAGTTTATATTCCATGGATATATACCCATACAGAATGCGGACAGGATAAAGAAGATAAAGCAGATGGACGATAAGGCAATAAGGAGCAAGGAAACACAGATATTTATGGAGACCCCATTCCGTAACCTGAAAATGATGAGCGATCTGCTGGCCAATTGTTCTCCTGCTTCAAGGCTATGTATAGCGGCAGATATAACACTGGAAACGCAGGAGATAAAAACCAAAACCATAGAGGAGTGGAAGAACACGCCGATAGAGTTAAATAAGCGTTTTGTGGTCTATCTTCTAGGGTAGAGGTTATAAATAGGAAAGGCGGTTGATATCAACCGCCTTTCCTATTTTGTTTGTATTCCACTTTATTTAATGTTGTTCAGTTTCTGCTCTGCTTTCTGAACTTCTGCTTTCTGGTTGTCGATATCTCTTTCCTTAGCGCTTTGCTTCCTTTTAGACTCATCGATATTACGCTCTTCGTTCCTTATCTCTTCATTGCTTTTGTCGATGTCTTTTCCCATCTTTTCGATGTTGTTCTCCAACTTCTTTTTGTCGTTCTCCAAGCCTTTCAGTGTTTTTTCAGCCTCTTTCTGTTCGTTGCCCAAAGAGTTATTTAGCCTAGCTACAACATCTTTTTGAGTTGTTATCTGGTTGATCTTTGTAAGAATTTCAGATTTTGCAGTAGCTGTATTAAGTTCAGCCTTGCTGATGTCCCTTTTTGCAGCACTAATCTTTTTTATGCTTTTATCTTCCTCTTTTCTAAGATCAGCTAACTCCTCTTTAAGTTTGCTAAGCTTGTCGTTTTCTACATCTACCTGATCCTGAACTACATCCTTGTAGGCCAATACGGCGAAGTCACGTATATATTTATTTGAAGCGATATTTTTGTCACTTGAAGGATCACTTGAAAATTCTACGCTATCGTTTTGTGATATAAAGGCAGTAAGCCTGACACCAGTTGGAGTTTCCAGGAATTTGCTGTATATAGTAAAAGGAGTCGCTGAAATGTTCTTGTTAACGGCACCGTTCAAAACAATTTCCCCATTCAACTCTTCTACTTTCCCTTTAGCACCTTTCTTGATATAGTCATTCCATTCTTTTTGCACTTTTTTCAGCTTCGACTCCGGGATTACCACAGTGAACGCATTGCGTGAGCCTTTGCTCATATCTTTCGGGCCTTGTTCGACGTTTATTACCTCTTGAGCAAAAATACCAAGCGTTAGGGCTGATATTAATGTGGCTGTAATGATTTTCTTGAAATCCATTCTTAATTGTATTTAGGAGGCTAAATTCATATAATGTATGCTACAAAGCAAACAAGCGAGGGCAATAGTTTTGGAAATGGGCTGTATGCTCTAGCCTGCAATGGTTTGAAGAGCTGTTATATTATGTTTAAACCATTACTGGCTAAACTTATTGAGGAAATCCTTCTCATCCTTGCTAAGGCTGTCAAAGCCAGACCGCGATATCTTGTCAAGGATTCCATTTAGTTTGTCTTCATCGCTTTCTTTAGCGGAAGTGTGGGAATATGGAATGCCACCTGAGCTTATATTCCTATGGGTCACCTCCATTTTGGCCTTTGGTTTAAACTGTTGCGTTACTGCCTCTGCAAAACGGCTCATGGGTCTTGAGACATCTATGCCATTTCTCAAGCCTCTAACAAAAAGCATTCCGCATACCGCACCACCGATATGTGCAATATAGCCTCCGGTATTAGAGTGAGGTATGCTAATGAGGTCTATAATGAAATAGACGAGCGCTATATATTTGATTTTTACATTTCCGATAAATGGTAATCTAACCTCATGGTCAGGGTTTAGTGCTGCTGCGCCGAACACAATTGCCATAATGCTGGCAGAAGCGCCCAATAACAATGCTACCGGCATTTGGGGGGCAAGTACAGGCAGAAGATTATACAACGCGATATAAAGTACGCCTCCTGTAATTCCTCCAAGTAAGTATAGGGGTAGTATTTTCCTATCACCTAGATACAGTACAAAAATCTCCCCGAACCAGTAAAGGAATATCATATTGAACAATACATGGAATATGTCTGCATGTAAGAACATATAAGTCAGCAACGTCCATGGCTGCCGGGCGAGTACATGCAGGTCTGCCGGTAGAATCAGCTTATTGTGAACCAAATCAAAAAGACCGCCCGATTGTGCTATCCAACATGACAGGTAGAACAGCTGCATAATGACAAACACACCCACATTGACAAAGATCAATTTTGTAACCATGTCGCCATAGCTGAACTTATATCGTATATCTTCCCAAATAGTATTTCCGGCCATAAACTATATATACCCTCTAAAATAAGAAACGGTTGTCTCTATTCCACCATTTTATAATAAAATAACCCATGATAGCTCCACCCCAATGCGCAAAGTGTGCAACATAATCGTCCGGACCCTGCTGAATCGTCCTAAAAAGCTCCAGTAATAAGTAGAATGTAGCGATGTATTTAACCGGCAACTGAATGGGCAGTGGAAAAATCGTAATCGGATGATTAGGAAACAGCATTAATGCTCCGGCAATCATACCAAATACCGCCCCACTGGCACCAACAGTTGGTGCGAGGTAAATATTCCTTACAGCGTTAAAGCTTTCAACCTGTTCCGGTGTTGCTATGATGCTGCCACAGTAATTGTACACTTCGAAGGCATGTACCCCGATGTGCAATAGCTCCGCTCCAAAGGCGGTTAAGAAAAAGAATAGTAAGAAGCGTTGTGGCCCCCAAACTCTTTCGAGCAAAGAGCCGAATAACAAGAGTGAGATGGTATTATAGAAAAGGTGGCCAAAGTCTGCATGAATGAACATGTATGAAACCAGTTGCACAGGCTTGAAAAGGGGAGAAAAAAAATAATGCAGCCCTAGCAGTGAGTATATATCAATGCCGAATTGTGGTGCTATAAAACCAAGCGCCAGGAAAATCAGATTGACTATCGTTATATTAAATACTACCGAACGGGTATCCAGATTAAACATGCCTCAAATGTATATATCGATAACCACCTTCAGTAATTATCCCTTAAATTATTATGATAAACGATTTACTCAAACAATTATTGAATCAAGAACAATGATTTAATCTCAACCATCAGGAAAATAACATTTCTTTAAGTAGATTTGGCCTATCCTGCATTCATATAATATAGTATTTATCAGTTATGAAAAAAGATCATTTAAAGCTATACTTCCTTACCATGCTGCCATTATTTCTTGGCATAGTGTTTCTTTTATATAGCGGCCCGAGCAATGTTTCAAGTGCCACTTTGCAAACAGAGGGAGTTAAGCATAGCGCAGGATTTCTGGAAATCTTTAAGCATCCGATAGTGCTTGTTTTAATGCAAATGCTGGTAGTACTTTCAGTAGCCAAGTTTGTAGGGTATTTATTTACTAAAATAGGTCAGCAGTCTGTAATTGGTGAGATAGCTGCGGGTATATTCTTGGGTCCATCGTTATTGGGTTGGGTTGCGCCTGATGCTTTCTCATTCATTTTCCCGGCGGGTTCTTTGGGCAACTTACAGATGCTGAGCCAGATTGGTCTTATACTGTTCATGTTTATCATTGGTCTTGAGTTAAATGTGGACCTACTAAAGAAAAAAGCTTCTGAAGCTTTGGTGGTTAGTCACATGAGCATCTTGTTTCCATATCTTTTGGGCGTGCTGCTTGCCCATTATTTGTATAAGAATTTTGCTCCGGCTCACATTTCCTTCACTGCTTATGCCTTGTTCATTGGTATATCCATGAGCATAACGGCATTCCCGGTTTTGGCTAAAATCCTTAAAGAACGCAAGATGACCTCGTCGCCCGTAGGCGGTATGGCAATAATATGCGCGGCGATAGACGATGTAACGGCCTGGTGCCTTTTGGCGGTCGTGATTTCGATAGCTAAAGCTGGCAATATCACCGGTGCCATTATTACTATTATAACTACTTTGGTGTATGTGCTTATTATGCTATTTGCAGTACGTCCCTTGCTAAGGGTTATGGCAGCAAGGTTCTACGACAATAATAAGGCAGCTCCGGTATTTATCTCTACCATTTTCATTCTCATTATAGTTTCAGCTTTTGTAGCAGAGCTTATCGGCATACATGCTCTATTTGGTGCTTTCCTTGCAGGTGTTATTATGCCGTCCGACTTCTCTTTGCGCAAATTCTTTTCCGAGAAAGTTGAAGACTTGAGCACCTCGCTTTTATTGCCTTTGTTCTTTGCCTTTACGGGTTTAAGGACGCAAATAGGCTTGTTGAATACACCATATCTATGGATGGTTTGCCTCGCCATAATCATAGTAGCCGTTGTAGGTAAGTTATTTGGCAGTGCACTTTCGGCCAAAATGGTAGGCTACTCCTGGAAAGACTCCCTTAGCATCGGTGCACTGATGAATACCAGGGGACTAATGGAGCTGGTAGTGCTGAATATCGGTTACGACCTCGGTATACTTAGCCCTGAAATATTTACCATAATGGTATTTATGGCATTGGCAACTACCTGCATGACCGCCCCTGTACTTAATCTTATAGAAAGGGCGTTTCCGAAGGAACAAAAAGAAGAAGACTTGATACAACAGGAAAAAGCCTAGCAGTATCTATTTAGCTACTTTTAGTTTTTGCCCAACTTCAAGCACAGTTGTACTCAGGTTATTCATGCTCATCAGCTGCTCAGCGGTTAAACCATAAATTTTAGTGATCCTGTAAAAGGTCTGTCCTTTCTCTACAATATGATATGCCGTTTCGGACTTTTCGTAAGTGGTACCATCGGGTCCTCTCAATACATCTGTAGATACGGATGCTGTAGGCGCTGGTGCTGCTGCACGTGGCGTCGCCGGGCTTTTCCTTTCGGCTGATGCTGTGGCGGGCGTCGCTGCAGCGGCTTCTGGGGTTGACTCTTCGCGCTTTGCAGTAACAGCCGGAGCATCTTTTGGATCTTCTGCTATAACATTTTCCGGCTCTCCCTCTTTCAATTCCCTTATCAGCACTATGTCTCCCGGTTTTAGCTTGTGGTCGGGGGCTATGTTGTTCAGCATAGACAGGTCGTCTGTTGATACCGCATAGTAAGTGGAGATAGTTTGCATATTCTCATTTACCCTTACTTTATGCTTGTAGAACCTTGGTGCAGCTACTTTATCGCTGGTTTGGAACTGGGCCTGTGCAGATATAAAAGTGATGCATAAAAGAAGCAGGGTAATGGCAGTGCAGATTACTTTTTTCATGGATGTATTTTGAATGGGATTGGCAATTTAGGAATTGTGCTCCTCAAATAAAATACTTCTGCCATATAAAATTTAAAAAAGGCGAAAAGAATGTTACTCCTCTTCGCCCTCTTAAATTTAGTGCTCTTTATCTTAAACGCTTTGCATTAGTTCTTATGCAGGCATTTTCTTTTTAGCTCTTGCCCTTTCGTTCTCGTTCAGCAATATTTTGCGCAAACGGATAGAAAGCGGAGTAACCTCTACGTACTCATCTTCTTGTATATATTCCATAGCTTCTTCCAGGCTCATCAATACCGGTGGAGCAAGGCTGGCCTTGTCATCTGTACCCGATGCACGGAAGTTGGTCAGTTTCTTAGCCTCGGTGATGTTTACCACCATGTCATTGTCCTTGTTGTTCTCACCAATGATCTGGCCTTCGTAAACCTCTACACCGCTTTCGATGAAGAATGTACCACGGTCGCCCAATTTATCCATTGAGTAAGACGTAGCACGGCCCATTTCTTTAGAAATAAGCGTACCGTTCAACCTTGAAGGGATGTGTCCTTTTGTAGGCTGGAACTCTTTAAAGCGGTGTGCCATGATAGCCTCACCTGCACTTACGTTCAATATAAGCGTACGCAAACCGATGATACCACGTGAAGGCATTTCGAACTCCATGTGCATTACGTCACCTTTCGGCTCCATAATCAACAAAGCGCCCTTACGCATAGTGATAAGCTCTATACATTTACCTGCGCTCTCTTCAGGGCAGTCGATGGTAAGCAACTCTATCGGCTCGTTTTTAACACCGTCTATTTCTTTTATAATAACGCGCGGGTTACCAATGTTCAACTCAAATCCCTCGCGGCGCATAGTTTCTATCAATACACCCAAGTGCAATATACCACGGCCGAATACTACGAATGAATCTCCGTTTTCAGAATCTTCAACACGCAACGCAAGGTTTTTCTCCAACTCTTTTGTCAAACGCTCACGTATTTTTTGTGAGGTAACGTGCTTTCCTTCTTTACCGAAGAAAGGTGAGTTGTTTACCGTGAACACCATGCTCATAGTTGGCTCATCTATAGTGATCGGTGGCAAAGCCTCCGGCGTTTCAGCATCAGCAACTGTATCGCCGATATCGAAACCTTCTATACCTGCAAGTGCGCAAAGGTCACCACAAGCAACCTCTTCTACTTTACGTTTTCCAAGACCATCAAATGTATAAAGCTCTTTTACTTTAGTTTTCACTACAGTACCGTCCCTTTTCATCAATACTACGTTGCCACCGGTTTTCATGGTGCCACGTGCTACCCTGCCTACCGCTATACGGCCTATGTAGCTAGAGTAGTCCAATGAAGTGATCTGCAACTGAACCGGACCGTCCACGATAGGTGGAGATGGTACGTGCTCTACTATCATATCCAGCAAGCTGGTTACGTCTGTTGTAGGTACTTTATGGTCGGTGCTCATCCAGCCTTGTTTTGCAGAACCGTAAGCTGTAGGGAAATCCAACTGCTCTTGTGTACCGCCAAGGTGGAACATCAAATCAAATACAGACTCGTGCACTTCATCAGGACGACAGTTTGGCTTATCTACCTTGTTGATTACAAGGATAGGTTTTTTGCCAAGGTTGATAGCTTTGCTCAACACGTAACGTGTTTGTGGCATTGCACCTTCAAACGCATCTACCAATAGCAAAACACCGTCTGCCATGTTCAATACGCGCTCTACCTCACCACCAAAGTCAGCGTGACCCGGGGTATCGATGATATTGATTTTTATTCCTTTGTATTCTACCGCAACGTTCTTGGCAAGGATCGTGATACCACGTTCGCGCTCAAGGTCGTTGTTGTCCAGGATCAACTCACCGGTTTGCTGGTTTTCGCGGAATAGCTGGCACTGGTGCAACAGCTTGTCTACTAATGTTGTTTTGCCGTGGTCAACGTGGGCAATGATGGCTATATTTCTGATATTCATAATACTTGCAGTGGCTTAAACAAAAAGGAAAATCCCCGATTACGCTTGCTTAAGCGGGCGCGAAGGTAAGCTTTTTAACCGAGAGCGACTAACTCTGGTATATGAAGAAATGGTAAAACATCTCAATATCTGTGGTGCGGTTAGCTAACGTGTTGATTAGCCGCACTATACAATCGCTGCTATTTTCCCGTTGTAAAACATTACAGCCAATCTTCACACCTTCTTTTTTGTTAATTAACGTTTTATCATCTGTAATTGAAATGTTAAAGATACCTATGCGTTGGTTATAAGCCGATCTAATCAGTAGTAGTGGAATAATATAGGCAATGTGACTTGAAATTCTATTTTCTTCTCTAAATCAGCAAAAAGAAAATCTTTTAACTCAAACCTGTTTATTTTGGGGTCTGCCAAAATTGGGATACTGCTGAACTTACTTCCTGTTTGCCTGATTTCCTTCTTCCCTTCGGTGCTATTGTAGACTACAGTATAGCCTAATAGTTTGAACCGGTCTTCTTTAAACAATTTTACCTGTTCTATTTGCAATACTTCATACTTCTTTGAGCTGGGAAACATGCCAGACATAAATTCTCTATAACTACTATCGTATTCAGGGATTATATTTTCATGATTTTTTGTTTCGAAGTATACTAAAGGGGTATCTACCATGCTTTGCAAAAACGCCTGATAGTCAAGGCGCTTTTGTTCGAGGGTGGTGGTATCGATATTTTTGCGTAAAACCCAAAATGAAATATTAAGATCAGGTGCCTGGAAAGTATCATTTGTTACTTTGTTCAGAATTTTGAAATCGCAAAACCTGATTTCTGTACCCGGCTTATGGTTGCGTTTCATAACTACACTATTGCTGAGGTCTTTGCTATAGTATTTGGTTTCATCATAATCACCAAGCCTGATGTAGTATAGATTATAGTGAAGCAATTCATAATCTGGGTCGCACATGTTTACAGACTTCAACTTATGGATAAAGTGCCTGGTTGTTCGCAGGCCTGTATATAGGTTTTCTTTGTCTGAATCTTTATACGCGATGAAACTGAATGTGTCACCATCGGTAGTTTCAAAACAGATATGCGGCACAGATCCCTGGGATTTAACTGAATAGCCAGCCAGGAGGAAAACGAATATGATAATAAAATGTAGTGGCTTCATGAGGTAGAGTCTTTAAAACTAAGATAGCATAATTTGCTTTACAGATTGGTGACTTCAGCTTAGTCTTTCATCAATACATAATTTCCCCCTCTTTTTCTCCCTGTATTCGTCACCATGCACATGACACCTGTTCCTTTGAGGACTAAAAAAGACGTCCTTATTTTTAGCCGCCTGCCGCAGGTTAAAAACGCTGCACATTCTGTTGGCAAAATCCCTGCATTGTGTTTTCCACATAAGGGATTCAAGTCAGCCAAGCATTGTGAATTTTAGTAACCGTCCGTAAACAATTCCTGTTGAAAAATGGGATTTCATGCTGCGGCCTTTAAAATTAGATTTGTTAGGATAACGATTTACAACACAGTTTTTCGCTGCCGGCACCGGCATCTGCTTTTAGAAACTCAATTTTTTTAAACGATAAAGTCCCAGTCAATGGCAAAAAAATCTACCTCAAAAGGTCTTTCAGTAGGCCGCTATTACACCCAATCAGGTGTTAGCCCTTTCGACATGTTCGAATACGATTTGCGCAGCAGTGTGATACGGAATCCCAAGGGCGATGCCGTATTTGAAATGCACAATGTAGAGGTGCCTAAGTCGTGGAGCCAGGTGGCTACCGACATTATGGCGCAGAAGTATTTCCGCAGGGCGGGAGTGCCAATGGCAGATGGTACATTGGGTGGGGAGACCTCTGTAAAGCAGGTAACGCACCGCCTGGCAAATTGCTGGAGGGTATGGGGCGAAAAGTACGGCTACTTCGCTACAGCAGATGATGCACAGGCTTTTTACGATGAATTAATATACTCCCTGGTAAGCCAGATGGCTGCGCCAAACTCACCGCAGTGGTTCAACACGGGCTTGCACAGCTCTTACGGTATTACGGGCAAGCCACAGGGGCACTACTATGTAGACCCTGACACCGGCAAGCTGGAGCAATCTACTTCGGCCTATGAGCGCCCTCAGCCACATGCCTGCTTTATATTAAGTGTAGGCGACGACCTGGTAAACGATGGCGGCATCATGGACCTTTGGGTACGCGAGGCGCGTATCTTTAAATATGGTTCGGGCGTGGGTACCAACTACAGCAATATCCGTGGCGAAGGCGAAAAGCTGAGCGGAGGGGGTACCTCCAGCGGCTTGATGAGCTTCCTGAAAATAGGTGATAGCGCAGCGGGTGCTATTAAGAGTGGTGGCACAACACGCCGAGCAGCCAAAATGGTGTGCCTGGACCTTGACCACCCGGAGGTATTGGACTTCATTTCGTGGAAAATGAAAGAAGAGGACAAAGTGGCTGCCCTGATAGCTGCCGGTTATGACAACCACTACGAAGGCGAAGCATACCGCACGGTAAGCGGACAAAACTCAAACAACTCTGTTCGCATACCTAATAAGTTCTTCCATGCATTGGAGAAGGGGCAGGACTGGGCGCTTACTTCCCGTACCGATGGCCGCACTATGCGCAGCATACCGAGTGCCGAAATGTGGGATAAGATAGCCCTGGCAGCATGGCGCTGCGCAGACCCTGGCGTGCAGTACAACACTACTATAAATGAGTGGCATACCTGCCCGGAGGACGGTGAGATACGCGCCAGCAACCCATGCAGCGAGTATATGTTCCTGGACAATACCGCCTGCAACCTGGCATCTTTCAACCTGCGCAAGTTCTTCAACGACAAAACGCTTGACTTTGATGTAAAAGGATTTGAGCACATGAGCCGCATCTGGACCATGGTATTGGAGATCTCTGTACTGATGGCGCAGTTCCCCAGCAAAGAGGTGGCGCAGTTGTCTTACGACTTCCGTACCCTTGGGCTTGGCTTTGCCAACCTGGGCTCGGTGCTGATGGTAAGCGGAATACCTTACGATAGCGAAAAGGCACGTGCCATAGGTGGTGCTATTGCTGCTATCATGACGGGCATAGCTTACAAAACCAGCGCAGAAATGGCGTCTGTTTTGGGTGCATTCAGTGGCTACGAGCGCAACAAGGAGCACATGCTGCGCGTAATGCGCAACCACCGCTATGCTGCATACAATGCCGCACCGGAAACTTACGAGGGATTGGAAATAAAGCCATGCGGCATAGACCCGCAATATTGCCCCGACTATCTGTTGCAGGCAGCTACCAACGCATGGGATGATGCACTGCAGCTGGGTGAGCAATATGGCTACCGCAATGCGCAAACAACAGTAATAGCACCTACAGGCACTATCGGCTTGCTGATGGATTGCGATACTACCGGTGTAGAGCCTGACTTCGCTTTGGTGAAGTTTAAAAAGCTATCAGGCGGCGGTTACTTCAAAATAGTAAACGAGTGTGTGCCTTATGCCCGGCATACATTGGGTTATACGCCGGCGCAGGTAGAAGCTATAGTAAACTATGCCAAAGGCCATGGTACATTGTACAACTGCCCGTCTATAAATCCTGACTCATTGATGTCGAAAGGATTTACACAAAAAGATATAGATGCTGTAGAGGCGCAATTGCCTGCGGCATTCGATATCACTTTTGCATTCAACGTGTACAGCCTGGGCGAAGAAACATTGAAGCGCATAGGTTTCACATCGGAGCAATACCAGTCTGCCAACTTCAACCTGCTGCGCGAGCTGGGCTACAGCAAAGCAGAGATAAACGAGGCAAACGAATATGTATGCGGCACTATGACTGTAGAGGGTGCGCCATACCTGAAAGATGAGCACCTGCCGGTATTTGACTGTGCCAACAAGTGCGGTGCTAAAGGACAGCGCTACATACATGCCGAAGGGCACATCCGCATGATGGGCAGCACGCAGCCATTCCTGAGCGGCGCTATTTCTAAAACTATCAACCTGCCAAACGAAGCGACCATAGACGATATAAAAGGCTGCTACGAACTAAGCTGGAAGCTGGGATTGAAAGCCAATGCACTATACCGTGACGGTTGCAAAATGTCGCAGCCGCTATCGAACAAAAAGGACGACGAAAAAGAAGATACAAAAGCCACTACAGAAACAGCTACTGTATCAGCTACCTCTACCGCAGCACCGGAGCAAACATTCAGCAAGCTGACACCGGAGCAGGTATTGGAGGCAGCACGCCAACTGATGCAGGACTCTTCGGATACTGCATTCATGCGGGAGCTGAGCAGGATAGTGGAGCGCAAAAAACTACCAAGCAGGCGCACCGGCTTTACGCAGAAAGCAAAGGTGGGTGGCCAGACGGTGTTTGTGCGCACAGGCGAATACGAAGACACCACGCTGGGCGAAATATTCATAGACATGCACAAGGAGGGCGCGAGCTTCCGCAGCCTGATGAACTGCTTTGCCATATCGGTTTCTATAGGCTTGCAATACGGCGTACCGCTGGAGGAGTTTGTAAACAAATTCACCTTTACGCGCTTCGAGCCAAGCGGTATGGTAGACCACCCGAATATCAAGAATGCAAGCTCTATAGTGGATTATATTTTCCGCCTGCTGGCCTTCGAATACCTGGGCAGGACCGACCTGGTACATATCACCCCATCGGAGCTGGCGCAAAAAGAGCGCAGCAGCCTTGACCTGACTTCGGACATAAGCGAAGAGGATATACCCGAAAGAAAGGTAGAAGTAAAGAAGCCTGTAGCCAAAGTTGAAGTGAAACGCACAACTGTAACCAGCGGCAGCAGCATGCTGGCCTTTAACCAGGCAGCACAGAGCATGATGGGCGATGCGCCTGCATGCAGCGTGTGTGGCAACATAACCATACGCAGTGGCACCTGCTACAAATGCAACAACTGCGGCAACAGCATGGGCTGCAGCTAGTATATAACGCAATAAATCAGAAGGCGGTTATCCCACAAGGTAACCGCCTTTTTTATTCGCCAATATGTAGCGAAGTAGCATTGCTGTATCTCTTACATCACAGGTGTTCGGAAGATTCTTTTGTTGTGCATATTCGTTGGTAACGCTGGGTAACAGAAATCGAGCATTGCGCAACCATACCTTTGCTATATCGACCAATGCGCCTTATT
>DLGO01000051.1:0-21824 GCA_002482725.1 Bacteroidetes bacterium UBA7692
TCACATCCGACGTAGGCAGTAGCCTACGCCGAGAGCGGTATTACTAGAGCCTTTGCCATTTGACCAAATATCTCAGCTGTTCTTTAACTATATTTTCTTTGGTGCCATAATTCAGAGATACTATATATTTACGACAGGTGATATTGACCAAACTTACAGCGGTTAGTTTTTTCTTGTAATAGAGACCTCTGAAATTTCATGGTATCCAAGAAAAGTAAAACAGTTCTCGCTTCGGCGTGAGATATGTGGCTTTTCTGGGAACAGGTGCTCCATGGTGTCTCATTACAGAAAGGCTATTTGTCCTACGCTGTTTCGTTCACAGAAAAGCTTGGGCAGCTAGGGATTTAGAAATGTCTTTCTTGAGGGGGAAAATCAAATTAATAGCAGCCTTTGCTTTCTTGGGGTTATTTTATTTTGGCGCATACAGGCTATTTAAGTTGTTATTAGGATTCTTTGAGAATAACTACGAAGTTAAATGGAAGTCTGTATTTGATAGCGGAGTAGAAATACTTGTTTTATTTGGCAGCATCTTTATGCTGGCTTCTATTTCCGTTATAGTGGTAGGCGTTTGCGAAAAGGGAAACTCAAAGTTTGGAACAAGAATTGCGCCATATTTGATTGTATGCGCGGCCAGCGCTTTAATAGGCTGGCACTTCGGGGGCATTGGCGATAGCAATACTACAGGAGCTAAGTTTTTTTTATTTTCTATGATTGTAACCAACATTACTGTTTACATCAAATTGTCGGATACTGATTACGGGAAAAATAAATAAAATTTGACAGCTACTATTCACATTGTACTAGGGAGTTAAACAATAAATTCAATCTGTTATCTACGTTCTACATTTGCAATCGTTATAGATTCAAACAAAGTGTAGCAAATATCAGTGATTCCGGAGAGGGCTTAGTAAAAAAGGTATTAGAGCTATCTGTGGTAATATCTCCTGCGCTGTTTTACATATTCCGCCAGGGCATGTCGAACTCCAGACAATGGGGTTCTCTGAACCCCGCCTACCTTCGCTCTCCGCTCCATTCATTCAATCTCTAAAATTACAAGACAATGACATTAATCCCCATCATTATCCGTAAAGGTAATAGTAACCCCAAGCAGGCTGGCCATATCTACCTTCATCAGCACAGTCAGCCTTTTTAGTTCTATATACAAGGTCTCCACCTGGGCAGGGTTATTTACCACAGCCTCTTCCAGCGGACCATTAATATTGGCTGCTGCGGTCAGGCACGCATCTATCTGGCTATTCAGCTTATCCGATAGCTTCACCCCATCTACCATAGGGTCTACCGCATCCAGGTAACCATATAGGCCCTGTCCGGGCAGTCCGTTTATATTGCCGCTCATCATATAGTCCAGCCCTTTCAGGTTCTGCACTATGTGCGCTACAGAGGCATCGCTCATGGCGTTCTCTACACTGCCCGGCTGTACCGTGCCATTTGTTTTATGCCCTGCGGGTGCAGCTACCTTATCGTTCTTTATAAACTCCTCATACTCTATCAGCGCATTCACCATCAGGTTTACCGAGCCATCTATGGCAAGCCCCGTTTTGCTTACATAGCTTAATTCATAAATGCCCCATCGCTGCTGTAGCTCCAATGCTTTTGTCCTTAGATTAGCTGCAAGGGCTGTAACATAATCCAGCCTGCGGCTTGCATTGGGTGAAGTGGTAAAAGAAACCATAACGGATATATCATCAGTTCCAAAAATCAGGTACTCCATAGCCGGGAATCCCTTGGAGGTAGAGCCCGACGATTCTATAAAAGCCTCATCAAGCACGCTGCTGCCTGCTATAAAGTTTTCTATAAAGGTTTTGTTCGTTGGCCACTTGTCTATTTTGTTATGGATAAAGCTCTCCCTTACATCACCTATATCCATAGGTGCGCATAGCTGCCATTTCGATTGTGCATTTTTCCATTCCTGTTGCAGGGCTTCCAGATTATTCAGGCTCGGTACTGCACCGAATATTTGTGCTACGCTATCCAGTGTCTTTGCCGCTTGCATAAAGTCTGCATGCACAGTCACTATAACATCATTATATGTACCCTGAAGCATAGCACCTCTGTCATACTTATCCAGGGGACTTGTTTTTTCGGGCTTGCACGATGCCAATCCCAGGCTCAATGCCACACACGATACCAATAGTACTATTCTGTTGCTCACCTTATAATGTATTTAAAAACCTCAGTAAATTTTCCCTTTCCACCTTGCTCAACTTCAGGAACTTATTCTTAGCTGCCTCTGCCTCACCTCCGTGCCACAGTATGGCTTCTTCTATTGTCCTGGCCCTGCCGTCGTGCAGCAGGAACAACTGCTTGTTCACCGTTTGTATCAGCCCTATGCCCCATAGCGGCTGTGTCCTCCACTCATTGCCCTCTGCCAGAAAATCCGCTCGGTTATCGCTCAGCCCATCGCCCATATCATGCAGCAGCATATCGGTATATGGCCTTATGGTCTGGTTGCCCAGCCCTGTTATGCTGTGCGTACCTGTCACCATTTTGGGTATATGGCAGCTCGCACAGCCTATATTGGTAAAGAGCTGCTTGCCTTTCAGCACATCGGCATCTTTCCAGTCCCTGCGGGCAGGTACGGCAAGTGTGCTGGAATATAATACTACTTTATGCAAATCATCATCATCTATTTCCGGGTTGCCACCATCGGCCAGCGAAGCGCAGTTGGGTATAGCACCGCAGTTTTGGCCGGAGAACAACGAAGTTGTAATCCCCATATCTCCTAAAAATGCACCGCAAACCTGCTGGAATATCGATGGCTGGTTTGCCTTCCATCCAAATCTGCCGATAGTTGTGGCTTGTTTCTTGGCATCCCAAACATAGTTCAGCCTGCCGCTTACTCCATCACCATTCGCATCGCCCGGGTCTTCAAAGCTTTTAAGCGTTTGGTCCGGTACGGCCTCCAGCAGCCCCAGCCCTATCATTTGCTGTGCTAATCTGGGTGATACCTGCGAAGCGCTCATTGCCCCATGTTGCAGGTTACTTATATGGTAGTTTGGTTTTTGTATCGCATAGGGTGTTCCATCCGCGTAAGTTCCGGTTATGCTGCTGTAGGTTATCGTAAACTCCCCCTCCGCATTTACCGTAGGTATGCTCCTGTCCTGTAGCTGATCGCCATAGTTAGGGTCAGGCACAGGCTCGCCATGCTGCCCTGTTCCGGGTATGCTCAGGCGCAATAGCAATCCTTGGTTGCCATCGCCGGGCGATAGTGATACCAATCCCCTGCCATCCTTGAAGTGGCACGAAGAGCACGAGCGCGCATTGATCAATGGCCCAAGCCCGTCGCGGGCTGTGGTAGACGAAGGCGCTGCCACCCAGTTTTGGTTGAAAAATGAATTGCCGACAAAAAACAGCAATCCGTCTGAGGACGTCAGTCCCGGTATCTGCTGGCTGAATGCATTGGGCGATACATCATAAACGGTAGCCGCACCCCCGCTCAGTTCCTCCCCCTGCTCTGCCTCCAATGCATCTTCTTTTCTGCAGCCCGAAAGCAGCACAAAACCCGATACCAGGCAAAAACAAAAACCCGCAACTACCTTTTTCAACCTCACTTTTTCAATATCCTTTTAAAACAATGATACCAATAGTGTTGCCCTGTACAGGAACAACACTATTGGCATATATACATCTTAGTTAACTGCTACCCTCTTAGTCAGGCAACACTGTGCTTATTGTCAATCCCAATTTAGTACCTGCTTCCGCAAATTTATCTCCCAAAGTACGCAAAGCTTCCACCGCTGTCAATACCTTAGGTTGTTCAGTTGCATCTGTTATAGCAAAGTCAAATGGTATAGCGGTAGCATCTACGTCCGTTACTGCCAGGTTCAACTGCGCTGTTACAGCTGCGCCCAAATTAGCATCAGTTGAAGTAACCAGGTCATTTAGCGATGCGCCTCTTATTACCTGCCCGTTTGTCCTGGTGTAAGTTCCGTTATACACGTTTTGCACACCTTTCAGGTTCAAGCGTATATCGCGGTGCGTGTTATCGCTAAAGCATGAATGCTCATCTTCCTGGCTTTGGTTATCCAGGGCAGTAAACATCCTTTCACCTGCCAATTCAGACTTGCTCAATACGCCAATACCTGTAAGTATATGGGTAAGCGCAGTGTTGTTGTCCATAGCCAGGAATGTACCGCGGTAAGAACCTGTAGAAGCCCACTCGTCTTTTACCGAAGCTATATTTTCCAGCAAAAGCTCAGTAGCAATTTTCAGGTATTGTCCCCTGCGCGCCTGATTGCTCGCAGTTCCTCCTGTTACGAAGTCTGTATAAGGGCGTTGTCCCGCTTGTTTTGCTGAAGGCAATGTCAAATCCTGTCCCCAAAGCAAAAATTCGATAGCGTGGAATCCAAGGCTGATGCTTTTTTCATCTACTTTCTCGTTCAGGCTATCAAGAAGCCCTTTGGTAATAACAGGGAAGCCGGCTGCATCATTGATAATACCTGCATTCGGTAGTCCATTTACATAGTCTATATAGTTTTCGTCCAATGGCCATGCATTGATCAATCCTTCCGGACCATCCGCATCATCTATCGGTCCACCTGCAAAGCGGAATGCTTCTGTCTGGCCATAAGCCTCGCGCATATCCAACCATGCCTGCTTTACTTCTGTCAGGCCCGAAGCAGTAGGTGCTGCCACAAATGCATCTACCTTTGTTTGAAGCGTTTGCCCCAATATATATGTATCCTCGTAGTTAGCGTACACTATAGTTGCATAGTTCTCTTTAATCGCTTGCCTGGAGTCATCTTTATCCTTTTTGCAAGATGTAAGGTTAAGTGCCAGTGATCCAAAAATGGCAAATGCGAGGTAATACTTTTTCATGCTTTTTACTGTACTTGATTTGTTTTGTGAGTGCTTATTTAGAATTATTCTAAGTAGCAGCAAACATAAGCAGACAACCCTGCATTCTCAAAATTAAAACACATGAATTTTGTCAGTATTCTGTAAAATCTGCATCACGGGCACAAAAAAGCCGGTGACCGTGCCACCGGCTTTTTCTAAGGTATCAGAGAACCCCGCTTAGTTCAGGCTGCTGAAATTAACAGGCACCACACGGCTTACCCCCATTTCCGGCATGGTAACACCATATATGGCATCCACCGACGCCATTGTGCTCTTGTTGTGTGTTACGATTATAAACTGGGAATCCGTAGAAAACTCCTGTATGATCTTGTTGAACTTGGCAATGTTCGTATCATCCAGCGGTGCATCCACCTCATCGAATATACAGAACGGTGCAGGCTTCAACAGGTACAATGAGAATAGAAGTGCAGTTGCCGTCAGTGTCTTTTCACCGCCGCTCAACTGATCTATTACCGTTGGGCGCTTGCCTTTTGGTTTGGCCACTATCTCTATCTTAGACTCCAAAGGGTCGTCTGGGTTCACCAGAAACAGGTCGCACTGGTCCTCCTCGCTAAACAGCGTACGGAACACACGGATAAAGCTTTCCCTTACCTTGTTAAACGCATCGGTAAATTGTGTCTTGGCCGTTATTTCTATCTCTTTTATCGTGTCCATCAGAGAGGTACGTGCCTCTTCCAGGTCTTTCTTCTGTGCTATGATAAAGTCGTAGCGGGTCTTCATCTCATCATACGCCTCTACCGCCATCGGGTTTATCTCGCCAAAGGTTTCTATGCGCTTTTTCAGCTTCTGCACATCCTGCTCCACTTCCTCCTTCGTCATTTCAGAGGTAACCTCTTCATTGATGATGTCGTTGATGTTGATGCTGAACTCCACATTCAGTCGCTCCCTCAATCCCGTCAGGTTCAGTTTCAGCTCGGTAAACTTCTCACCTATGGCGTTTTGTATCGCTTGTATATTATCGCGCTTGCGCTGCTCTTCGCGCACCGTAGCATCTATTTCATTTATGGCAGCACGGGAGTCATAGTAGGTCTTCTCTGCATCTGCCACTTCCTTGCTAAAGCTCTCCTTATCCGCATAGCCTTCCAGCAATACATCTTCTATCGCTTTCAGCTTACCTGTGCTCTCTTCTATCTGCTTATTGCACTCTTCTATTACCTGATTGTTCCTTGTCAGCTGTGTTGTCAGACTCTCCACCTGTGTGCTCTTAAAGTTTAGCTCCTGGTTTATAGAGTTCACCCTGTTCTGCTGCTGGTGAAATTCTATATTCTTTTGGTTGAATTTAGAAGAAGCCTCGCTCAGGCTGTTCGTCAGCTCTATGAAATCCTTATCGGTTTTCTCCAACAGCGATTGCATATTCCCCTGCTCCGCACGCAGCGCACCCAGTTGGTCATTGATGGTCGCTACCTCGCTGCGCAATGTTTCCAGACGCTCGGTTATCGTCTTGCTCTTGGCATCCGCCCCTTCCAGAAACTTCACCAAACTCTGCATGCTCGCCTGCGTGGCCGATAGCTTATTGTTCAGCTGGTTCACTATGTTGCGCTGGCTGTCAATCTCTTTTACCAGCGTAGAGGCTTTCAGTTGGTTGATATTGCTCTGCACCTCGCTCACCTCACCATACAACTTCTTGGTTTTCTCTTCCAATACCACTATGGCTTTCTGTAGCTTCTCCAGGTTCTTCGCACGACCTATCTTCTTACCCTCAAACAATCCCACAGCGCCACCTCCCAGCGAAAAATCATTACGTATAAAACGCCCGCTCTGGGTCAGCAATACCACCTTACTGTTTTTGGTATCCAGTTGCGCTATATTGAATTGCTTGGAGTCATCTATCATATAAACCCTGTCCAGCAGGAATGCACCCAATTGATTGTATTTCGGGTCAAGCTCTACTAGCTCCGTAGCTGCGCGCGCACCTTCTATCAGCATCGGCTGCTTAGGCACATAGCTGCTGAAATCATCCAGGATAAAGAAGTTAGCCCGTCCTTTAGATGAATCGTGCAACAGGTTCACCGCAAGCACCGCATCCTCCAGCTTCTCCACGACATAATAGTTCAGGTATGGCTCCAGGTAGTTCTCTATCGCCACACGGTACTCTTCGCTACAATATATTATATCCGACAAAAGCGGCGCATCCTTGCCCCACTTCGCATTCTTCTTCAGGAATTTAATCGCCTCCGGAAAGCCTTCCATATTTTCCACCAGGCTCTTCGTCAGGTCGTACTCATTGCGCTTGGCATCCAGCGTACGTGTTTCCTGAGTCAGTTCCTGGCGCTTCTTTTCTATCATTTGCTCCAGGGCTACCAGCTGTTGCTTTTTAGCATCCTCGTCAGTTATCAACTGCTGCAGCTTCGCGTCAGCACTTTCCTTATCGGCTTTTAACTGGTCTATAGAGGTATTAAACTGCTCCAGCTCCTTGCGTTTGGTCACAGTATCTTCCTCACTTTGGAACAAGTCGCGCTGCAGGCTCTCGTTGCTGCTCCTGTTTACTGCCAGCTTTTTATCCAGCTCAAATATCTGGCGCTCCTTTTCGGCATATAGCTTCTGCTCATTGCCAAGGGTATCTTTCAGGGCATTGTGCTTGGTGCGTATCTCCTGCAGGTCTTTCTCCAGCGTAGTCAGCTCCGCCTTCTTCATGTCCAGGATATTCGTTTCACCCTGCTTGTCCTGCTCCAGGTTCACTACCGATACTTTCAGCTTCTCTACCTGGTCATTGGCATCTACTATCTGGCGGGTAGCCGTCTCCGCCTTATCCCGCGCAAACCTCAACTGCGAGTTGAGCAAATTGCGCTCATTCTCCTTATCGCTTACACCACTTACCAGTTCATTCAGCCTTTTTTGGATAGCAAACAGGGCTTTCTCCTTATCTACGTTATCCAGCTTCTCTTTTTCCAGGGCAGCTTCAGCTTTGGCTATTGCCGCCTCTATCTCTGTGCGCTTGGTTTCTTCTTCCTGCTTACGTACTTCCAGCGACTTATAGCTCTCCTTATAGTCATACAAGCTAAACTTGGCCAGCAAAAGGCTCAGGTTCTTGTACTCCTCCTTTATCTCGTAGTATTTCTTGGTCTTTACCGCCTGCTTCTCCAGTGTTTTCAGGTTGCTTTCTATTTCAAACAGCAAATCCTTCACACGCTCCAGGTCGGCATCGGTGCTTTTCAGCTTGTCTATGGTTTCTTTCTTGCGCTTCTTGTATTTGCTCACACCTGCCGCTTGTTCAAACAGCCTTCTGCGGCTGTTCTCCCTGTCGTTCAGTATTTCGTCTACCATGCCCAGCTCTATAATGGCATACGAGTCTGCGCTCACACCCGTATCCATAAACAGGGTAGTTATATCTTTCAACCTGCATGGCACGTCATTCAACCTGTACTCGCTCTCCCCATCCCGGAACAGCTTGCGCGTTATGGTTATCGTTTTATAGTCACTGCTTATTACGTTCTTGGTGTTTTCAAAGGTAAGGCTCACCTCTGCCAGGCTGCTGGCCTTTCTGGTCCTGGTTCCGTTAAAGATCAGGTTCTCCATCTTCTCCAGCCTCAGCATGCTTGTCTTCTGCTCACCCAGCACCCAGCGTATAGAGTCTACCACATTGCTTTTACCGCAACCGTTTGGCCCTACTATCCCCGTTATCTTATTATTGAAGTGTATGGTGGTTTTCTCCGCAAAACTCTTAAATCCTTTCACCTCCAAGGTTGTCAACTGCATATTATCTCCACATTTAGAACCCGTAAAGATAAGCCTGCACTATGTGGAAAAGCAAGGTAGAAGTTCACACAATCCACATTGTTAAATGCTATACCTGTCCTGCATTACAGAATAATTCTGCCGCTTCAGCCTGCGGTTTTTAACATAGATACCAACATTTCAAAACAAATAGCAAATTACCACCATAAGTCAGCAAATGTCCGGAAAAACAAAAGGCTCCCTGATTCAGGGAGCCTTTTGTTTTGTATTTGTAAATGCAAGGATTACTTCACATCCATCAATTCTGTATCAAATATCAAAGTAGCATTTGGAGGTATAACACCACCAGCACCATTTGCACCATATCCCAATTCAGAAGGGATGATCAATTTCAATTTAGAACCTACTTTCATAAGCGCTATACCTTCGTCCCAACCTGGTATTACCTGGCCTTTACCTAGTGTAAAGCTCAATGGTTGTTTGCGGTCGTAAGATGAATCGAATTTAGTACCATCTGTCAAAAAGCCTGAATAGTGCACGCTTACTGTTTTGCCGGCTACTGCCTGTGCTCCTGTACCTTGCGTTTCTACCACGTAGTATAAGCCAGATGATGTTTTCTTAGCAGTAGGGTATTTTTCTTTTATCATTTTACCGAAAGCCTCTTTACTTGCTTTAGCTGCTTCTTCTTTAGCTTTAGCTGCTTTACCTTGTATATCGGTAAAAGCTTTAAGTCCGTCAAATTTCTGAGCGTCTTCACCTATCCTTACTATAGTCAGTTTGTTGATTACATCGCCCATAGCTATAGCATTTACTACAGACTGGCCTTCTACCACTTTTCCGAAAATAGTGTGCTTGCCGTTTAGCCAAGGTGTTTCTTTGTGTGTTATAAAGAACTGGGAACCATTTGTGCCTGGTCCTGCATTTGCCATTGACAATACACCCGGTCCATCGTGTTTTAGTGAGTTGTCTATCTCATCAGGAAAGTTGTAACCAGGGCCACCGCTTCCGTTGCCTTGCGGGTCGCCACCTTGTATCATAAAGTCTGCTATCACACGGTGAAACTTCAAACCATCGTAGTAAGGCACACCCAATTCTTTGGCGTTGTTTTTCATTTTACCTTCTGCNNCAGCGCTACAAAGTTACCCACTGTCATAGGTGTTTTCTGGTATTCCAATCGGCAAATGATATTGCCTTTGTTTGTTTCAAATTGAGCGTACAAGCCTGGGGTCTCTTTCCAATTCGTTGTTTGCATTGTTTGTGTTTGTGTTGTTGTTGTTTGATTCATACTTTCCGACAATGAAGCAGTTGTATTATCAGCAGATCCCTGACCATTGCAGCTGCTGAACATGCCACTTACTAAAACCATTGCGGCGAAAGCCGATTTTTTCATCTTGTCCATACCAAGTTCTGATTTTTGATTTTTTGCGAATATGCAAAGGATTTTTCAGTTAAAACTCCCACTATCAACACTTCACATAAATTAAAGTATTAATCAGGCAGGCTTTTATCCTTTTTTGTCTTAAAACTAAAGTGACGTTGCGAAAGGTAGCTGAATACAATCACAAATACCGAAGTCGCAATTTTGGCCAGGGTAGGGTAAAAGTGCAGCACCTCGATAAAGAATTTTATAAAAATGTAATTGAGCAATAGGGAAAACAGCACCACAGAAAAATACCGGATTAGTTGAATCCTGCCTCTGATGTGAGAATTTACAAAAACTACATACCGCATCAGGAAAAAGCCGGTAGGGAAAGTCACCAGAAAAGCCAGCAAAAATGAGGCTATGGGCGCGCTGATGGTAATAAACGGAGTAGGCAAGTCCTGCTTCTGTAGTACAAACTGGTAGATAACAAAGTACAGGGTTATATCCAGCACGGTATTGCCACCTCCACATGCCGCATAGCGAAATGTCTGCTTATCAAATATCTTTGAAAAGGGTGGATAGAAGAAATCAATAATTCGGGTAATAAGACTCGGTACCATTTTACGGGCGCAAATAAAAAAAAGGAATCGGTAACTATGAAATTATTCATCCTGTATTCCGATTCCCTTTCCGCTTTATTTATTTAGGGTGGTAAATAGCCTCTGCGTGCTTATACCAGTAGTCCTTATCCAGTGGCATTTTCTTGGTTTTCATATTGGCATACATATCCATCTGGTCCATGCTATGCTTGGCCCCAGACTTATTGCTGGCGCCAAATGGCGACACTGTAGATATATCCGGCCCGTCCTTAGTAAACTTCACCAGGCATATATACGACTCTCCACCCCACAGTTTTATTTTGCCATTGCCGTATGGGTTTCCGTAGGCCGCCCTCCATTGGTCAGGGCATCCGCTTACACCCACTTCCTTGCCTCCGCGCTCTATTATCTGCACTTTGCCCAGTGGCGGGTTTATAGTGCCAAAGCTGGTAAGCAATTCGTTTTTAGCAGTCCTTATATACTGCGCATATATGTCAAACTTAAACTTCTTATCCTCCCTGCATTTGCGCTCCATCTCCTTATCGCCAAGCGCATTGTAAAGGCTGTAGAAGCTCTTGATGAATAGCGCACAGTTGGTATCGGCTACATCGCTTCTCTTGTTCCATGATTTCAGGGATCTTATGGCATCAGCTATATCGGGGTAATCCTTTTCGCTTAAATCGGTTATATCATTTATATCGAGGTCCCGGAAGGGCATCGATACCTTATCAGGGTACTTATTGTCATACTTTAGTTCCAGAAAGTCGTTCCAGTCCATCTTGTCGTACTTGCTTATCATCTCATAGAACCGGCGGCTTCTGTTTGTTTCATCCAGCGCATAGCCCATGGTCGCATCATATTTCTTGGGATCAAGATTCTCTTTCATCGAAGTAACCTGAAACGCCGAGTTATTAGTATTGAATACATAACCGCAGGCAGGGTTCAGCACCTGTGGCAGGTCAGCCACCGGGTGATACTCCGTCCACAGCGTTTTCCTCGTATTGCCCGGCACTACCTTCAGCCAATCATAGCCCGGCGCCCTCTTTGGCGATAGCGAGTTGCTCAGCGCATATATCGTATCATACTTATCCGCGTAGGCAAAGGTCATCATGGCAGCACCGCCTATATCCAGCGCATTTCTCCATTCGGTAAAGCTCTTCGCTTTATTCATCTGGAAATACTGCTCCAGCGTTTTGCAGTTTGTAGCCGCCGCCAGGCGCATGGAAAACATACCTTGCCTTGTCACCAGTGTTGGCCCATATATGCTGTTCCATATCTTCTTTTTCACCGGCAGTATAAATTTGCCCTTCTTGCTCACGTTCACATACAGCTTCGCATTTCCTTTTTCCAGCTTTATGCTTTCGCCATCTACCAGGTAGTATCCTTTCTTTTTAGGGTCGGGCTGTAGCTGGTACACGTCTATAAAGTCTGCCAGGTTCACCGTGTGCGCCCAACCGAGGAACTGGTTCACGCCATGGAAAATAGTAACCCCTCCGTGAAATGTCCCTCCCAGTATATTCAATCCTTCCTCGCTTACCAGGTGCGCCTCATACCAGCTCAGTGGCCCTTCCAGTGGTTGGTGCGAGTTTATATCCAGGTAGGTATTTCCGTCTTTGGTAAACTTAGAGTTCACAGCAAAGGTATTGGAACCCTTGCCTGCGCTTTCCCACGACACAGGGTTTATCTTCCCGTCTACTATATCCTGTAGTGGTCCCGTAACACCGCTCAGCAGGCAATAGCTCAGCACATACCCCGATACTATATCCTTTGGCCCTGCCGGAAAAGCCTTCTTTACTTTTACCTCCTCCGGATGAAGGCTCGCGTACTTATTTACCGCAGCTGCGTGGGCTTCTATATTCTCCCTCACCTTTGGTGAAAGGTCAATTTCATACCGCTCATCCACAAGCTGCCTTATCCTCAGTAGCTGCACCGCATAGTCTATCTTGGCACCCTCTACACCTTTCCACCTGCCCATCATGTGCTTGCCCGCAAGCAATGCCCACTGCAGTGTTTCAAAATCATCTTCGCAGGTTGCCCAGCCTAGTCCATAGCACACATCGGCATCTGTTTTGCCAAATATGTGTGGCACACCAAAACTATCGCGCACTATTTCAACATTTGCAGCATAGTCTCTCTGCGCAAACAAAACAGCCGAAATGCTTACCGCTGTAAGCACCGCCAAAATTTTCTTCATAAAAATGGGAAGTAATAACTATTTAGAAAGGCTCCGAAAATACATGGATTTACGCAGTATAGTTATTAAAAATATAAAAAAGATTTTACGGGAATTAAGCAGGAAACAAACTAGCTATTACCCCTGTGCCAGCACCTCGGCGGCGTCTATATCCTCGTGCGAGGCATTATACACGGCCTTACCATCTTTCACCACTATCAGTTGCGGCGATTGATGCTCCACATCCAGCGTATCGGCTATTTTGTCCGATACTGATCTGTACGACAACAAATCAAGAAAATAAGCAGGAAAGGTATCGTTGCTACCCTTCCACGCAGTTTCAAAGCCGCGCTTTACCATCATGCTTACAGAACACCTTGTACTGTGCTTAAAAATAAGCACAGGTTTCTTCCTGGACGCTTCTAAAAGGTCCTGTAACTGACTTTCATTAACCAATGGTAACCATTCCATATAATGGTTTAAACCCTGTTGCTTTCAGTAGCAGATGCTGCTTTAGTATAGGTAGGGCAAGTGTTTTTATGACAAGACACCAACAAAATGGTAGCAAATGCAGCAACTATAACAGATTTCATTATGTTTTTCATAAGGCAATTTTAAATATAAACGCGATAATAGAACAAATTATTGTTCTAAACCACCGTGAAATTAACATAGGTTTGCGCAACTGTCAACTAAAAAACATGAGAATTCATTTTATAGCTATTGGTGGTGCCATTATGCACAATCTGGCCATAGTATTAAAGCGCAAGGGCAACAACGTAACTGGTTCCGACGACCATATAGCCGATCCGGCAAAAACGAATCTGGCAAAAGAGGGCCTTTTACCCGAAAGCATTGGCTTCTTAGCCGCAAACATTACGCCCGATATCGAGGTGGTAATACTGGGTATGCATGCCCGTATAGACAATCCTGAGCTGCTGAAAGCACAGGAACTGGGTATCAAAGTGGTTTCCTTCCCCGAATACCTGTACGAAATAGCCAAAGACAAAACCCGCATAGTAATAGCCGGCAGCCATGGCAAAACTACCATCACCAGCATGGTGATGCACGTGTTGCAACATTGTGGCAAGCAGTTCGACTACATGGTTGGTGCCAAAGTAAAGGGATTCGACACCTCGGTAAACATTACAGAAGAAGCCCCGATTATTGTACTCGAAGGCGATGAATACCTTGCTTCGCCTATCCACAGGGAATCTAAGTTCCTTTTCTACAAGCCACATATTGCCCTTATCACAGGCATAGCATGGGACCATATCAACGTATTCCCTGTTTACGATGGGTATATAGACCAGTTCCGCAAATTTGCCGAAAGCGTAGAGCCGGGCGGTACACTTACCTGGTGCGCCGAAGATGAAGAGGTGCGCAAGGTTTGCGCAGGTATTCAACAGGGCATCACCAACATTCCTTACAACTTACCCGATTACTATGTATCAGATGGCCATGCCTACCTGAAGCACAGTGGCAAAGAATACAAGCTATCTATATTTGGAAAGCACAACCTGCAAAACCTGGCAGGTGCCATGCAGGCATGCAAAGCAGCCGGAATTGCAGAAGAGGACTTTTGCACGGCAATTCAATCTTTCGAAGGTGCTGCCAACAGATTGCAGCCATTAGGCAAAAATGAGTCTGTCTCCATCTACAAAGACTTTGCCCACTCCCCTTCCAAGCTTACGGCCACAGTAGCAGCGGCAAAGGAACTATTCCCGGAGCGCAAGCTGGTAGCCGTTATGGAGCTGCATACTTTCAGCAGCCTGAACAGGGAGTTTCTAGAGCAATATGCCGATAGTATGAAACCGGCAGACATTCCAGTAGTGTTTATCGACAAAGAAGTATTGGCGCTGAAAAAAATGCCCGAACTGGAGGCTGATTTCGTAAAAGCATCATTCAACGATGAAAGGATAACGATTCTGCAGGATGCCGCAAGCCTTAAAAACTTTCTGCACCAACATAAGTGGAAAGATTCTACATTAGTGCTTATGAGTTCTGGTAACTTTGCAGGGCTGGATATAGCACAATTAACATCATCAATCTTACAGTAACATGGGTTTAGATCAATTGAATTTGTTCAACGGAGCAGCCAAAAAACTAGGCCTTACAAGACCTCTGGCAATATTTGACATAGAGAGTACAGGTGTGGATTTTGTAAAGGACCGCATAGTTGAAATTTCTATCATAAAGGTAAACCCCGATGGAACAGAAACGGTAAGGACCCAGCGCATTAATCCCGAAATGCCCATACCGTACGAAGCCAGCAAGATTCACGGCATATATGATGAAGATGTAGTTACCGAGCCTACTTTCAAAGAGTTTGCCCCGGAACTATTGGAACTGCTTGAGCCATGCGACCTCGCAGGTTTCAACAGCAACAAGTTTGATGTGCCGCTTCTTTTGGAAGAGTTCATCCGTGTTGGCTACAACTACTCAATAGACGACCGCAACCTGATCGACATATTCAAAATTTACCTGCACTACGAAAAAAGGACGCTGGAAGCAGCATACCAGTTCTATTGCAACAAAACATTGGAGAATGCCCATAGCGCAGAGGCAGATACCCGCGCTACTTATGAGGTATTGCTAGGCCAGTTGCAAAAATACAGCGACTTGAAGAGCGACGACATGAACGCCCTTCACCAGCTAAGCAATGAAGAAAGGATAATAGACAGCGGCAGAAGGCTGATATACCTCGATGGACAGGCTTGCTTCAACTTCGGCAAATACAAAGGCAGGACAATAGCCGATGTGCTGAAGACCGATGCAGGGTATTATAGCTGGATGATGCAGGGCGACTTCGCATTGCACACAAAGCAAAAGCTGAAAGAGATAAAACAACAGCTACAAAAAGAAGGTATCCTTAAATAACCTTCCCGCTTAATCTTCCGAACGGTAGGAGTCTATCTTATCCCACAGCTTCAAAGCCAGGGGATTTGTAGCTGCATAAAACATCAATACGGGGATAAAACAAAACATCCCTCTTTTAAAAGAGCTCATCATCAGTGATGAAATATCGGCTCCCTGTGCTTTCTCATCTATAAGTACAAACAGCAGCACATACAGCACAAAGGAAACTTTGAAGTATACAAACACTTCCCAATGCTTTTTCCAACTGAGCGCGTTAGCAAACATCAGCACCAGTGGCAACATAAAAGCCAATCCATAAAGAAAAAATCCCGGAGCGCTTCCCGGTGCTTTGGTTACTGTCAGGTAGGCCAGTATATACTCCCCCATTATCATTAATTTCTGGCTGCTGATTTCCGACAGCCCTCCAAAACGTGCCGCCGTGCTTAACTTCAGGTTATACTTAACATACAATGTCCATAGCACAAAGGGCAAGCCGGATATCAGGCTATAGCCTATAAAATTCCGGTAGTTCCTGTTCTTAATGGTTACTATAAGCACCACCAGAATCCCTGCTGCGGTAAATGGCACCAGGTCGTTCCTTACCCATATCATCAGCGCAGCAAACAATGCCGAAAGCCAGAAATAATCATTCCTGTCTTCCTTTACCCATATAAACAATAGCAGCGAGCTAACACCTACATAAGCTGTAGCAGGCAGGTTGCTAAGTAGCATACCCATGTGGGCATAATACTCCGGCGTCCACATCAGCAGTAGCGTAGCAAACGATGCCGCAAAGGCATTTACATACCGCCTCAGCGTAGCATAAAAGAACAATATCAGCGATAAGTTCATGAAAAAAGTAACCAGTTTTGGACTTTGCGCACCAAACAGGTAGAAGTAGGCAACTCCACCTGTAAACAGAGGAGGATAAACTCCACCTGCACCCTGTAAGCCATAGTCAAACAGACTTATGTGTATCTTGCCTTCCAGTGCAAACAATATACCCAGCTTGTCAAACGAGCCCACAGCATCATGCTCCGTGGCTGGCCAGTACAACCCCTTAACTGTTATGATATATACCAATATGCCTATCGTAATCCAGATTAATACGGCCGCAGCATCAACCGTCCTTAGGGACAGGCTTTTAAACTGCCCCGCTAGGTCTTCTTTCAACCGGTGGTAATATCCCTGTACAAAGTTGCTCCTGTCAAATAGCAATATGGTAACTGCTATATTTGCTACCATAAGTAAGGTCGTGTTAAACTGTACCCCTGCTATATCCGCCAGCAGCATAAACATGCTCTGCAGGCCTATACCTGCCAAAAAGGAAAGGCTTATAGATTCCAGTAATCCCAAGGATTTATGTATCCTGCTGACAACGCTGAACCCTGTGGTATACACCAACAAAATACCGAATATTAAACTCATTGTGCTTGTGTGCTATCTGGCGCATCTATTGGAGCTACTCCGTATGTCATGCGGTCCTTTAATTCGTAATGCAATTTCTCGTACCCCCACCCATCTACCAGGGTCACATAGTTTACCTTTTTGTATAGTTCGGGTAGCAGATGCTTCTCATCCTCCCCTACGCACAACCTGGGGTATATGAAGTACTCCACCCACTCACTCTCAAAAATAAATTCATACTTCGTATCCTTCAGCGCACTTCTAGGTGGCAATAGAATAATAGCATTGGGTGGCGTGGCTTCAGTAATAAACTTCAAGAACGGATACATGGTTACCCTATACTGCCACTTATCCTCTACCGTTACTTTAACCCCATCTTCCCTGGCGGCAGCCTCAAACTCATTCATTTGACGCAACCCTCCGAAACCTATTATTTCTGTAGCAAACCTATATCCCGGCAAAAGATAAATCAATAGGATAACAACCGCCGTAACTGCTGCTACTGTCAGGTTTCTTAACGGAATAAACTTCTTATGAGGTAATTTCACTTTTTCTTTTAAAGATTTGCAAGTTGTGGATTTATCCCCCAATCCGCAAACTTAGACGGGTACTTACCGAAAATACTTGGTTCAAAGAGTTATAGCGCCAATACGATTAGTTCCTTTTACCTCCAAACAACCTTAGCAGCAATAAGAAAAGGTTCACAAAATCCAGGTATAGTGTCAGTGCGCCCATGATGGCTTCTTTTCTGTCCTCGTCCGTGCCTGCATTGCCTATTATATTCAACTCCTTTATTTTCTGGGTATCATAAGCTGTTAATCCTACAAAAATCAGTATACCCGCATAAGTAGTGATCCAGTACAGTATAGAGTTATTCCAGAATATATTTACCACAGATGCTATCACCAGACCTATCATCGCCATGAAAAGCAGGTTTCCCATGCTGGTCAGATCCTTCTTGGTAAAGTATCCGTAAGCACTCATTATAGCAAAAGTTCCCGCCGTCACGAAAAACGTACTGGCAATAGACGATGCTGTATATATCATGAATATCACAGAAAAAGTAACGCCGTTCAGTATAGAATAGAGCAGAAACACCAGTGTTGCCGTTCTGGCAGACATACCCGACACTGCTGCCGAAAGGTAGCCCACAAGTGCCAGCTCCCCTATTAGCAATCCTATAAAGATGAAGCGGTTGCTGAAAAGCAACTCCATAATTACAGTAGAACTTGCAACCTGTATCGCAGTCAGGCCGGTTATTACCAGCGCCAGGCTCATCCATCCATACACTTTAGCTATAAAGCTCGATTGCTCAGCATACACCTGCTGCTCGGTTAATCCATGATTGTAGGTGTTCATATCTTATATTTACTGGATAAAGGTATCAGAATTTCAGTATTCCCAAAATGTGTAAGCCCTTCTCTGGAATACTCTTAACATACTATATCAAAGTTGATAAAAATAAGGGCTAAATCCTTTATTTCGCACCGCACTTTATAGCATTAAACAAAAACATAAAAATGGAATTCAGGACAGAGAAAGATACCATGGGCACCGTGCAGGTACCGGCTGATGTATACTGGGGAGCACAAACCCAACGTAGCATAGAGAACTTCAAGATAGCACAGGACATCAACAAAATGCCCCGCGAAATTATCCGCGCATTTGCTTTCCTGAAAAAGGCAGCTGCTATTACCAACAACGAGCTTGGCGTATTATCAAAGGAGACATCCGATATCATAGGTACTGTATGCGATGAAATACTGGAAGGTAAACTATACGACCAGTTCCCGCTGGTGGTATGGCAAACAGGTAGCGGCACACAAAGCAACATGAACGTGAATGAAGTAGTTGCTTACCGCGCGCATGTACAGTTAGGTGGTAGCTTGCTGGACGAGAAGAAAAAAGTACACCCGAACGACGATGTAAACAAGTCACAGAGCAGCAACGATACATTCCCTACGGCCATGCACATCGCGGCCTACAAAATACTGGTAGAAACAACTATCCCCGGCATCAAAAAACTACGCGACACCCTTGCTGCCAAAAGCAAAGAGTACATGCACGTGGTTAAAATAGGCCGTACGCACCTTATGGATGCTACCCCGCTTACATTAGGCCAGGAGCTTTCCGGTTATGTATCTCAACTAGACCATGGCTTAAAGGCTATCAACAATACCTTGCCACACCTTGCAGAGCTTGCATTGGGTGGTACTGCAGTTGGCACAGGTATCAACACACCAAAAGGCTATGATGTAAAAGTGGCTGAGAATATAGCCAAGCTTACAGGCTTGCCTTTCATAACTGCCGAAAACAAGTTTGAGGCTCTTGCTGCGCACGATGCTATAGTAGAGGCTCACGGCGCTCTTAAGACAGTAGCCTGCTCATTGATGAAGATTGCCAACGACATCCGCTTACTGGCTTCCGGCCCTCGCTGCGGTATCGGCGAGTTGTTCATCCCTGATAACGAGCCTGGCTCTTCTATCATGCCCGGCAAAGTAAACCCTACACAGTGCGAAGCACTTACCATGATAGCGGCACAGGTATTGGGCAACGACGTAGCCATCAACATCGGTGGTGCTACCGGCCACTTCGAGCTGAATGTATTCAAGCCGATGATGATCTTCAACTTCCTGCATAGCGCCAGGTTGATAGGCGATGGCTGTGTTTCCTTCAACGAGAAATGTGCCGAAGGCATTGCTCCGTTGGAAGACAACATCAAAAAGAACCTGAATGACTCCCTTATGCTGGTTACTTCCCTGAACACTAAAATAGGATACTACAAAGCAGCTGAGATTGCCCAGACCGCCCACAAGCAAGGCAAGACACTCAAAGCTACTGCCATCGACCTTGGCTACGTTACTGCCGAGGAATTCGATGCCTGGGTTAACCCATTAGACATGGTGGGCGAGCTGAAATAAGCCTGCAAAATCATTTTCAAAGTATAATGAAAGGGGAACAACTGTAGTTGTTCCCCTTTTTGCATTTTAGGAACACAACAATTTATTTTACTTTTTATTAATATTACCTTAATGCCTTCTTATCTATTACTTTAAATTTTAGCCAAATAAATTGAACACAATTATGCATCGCTGGCTTATCATTCTCCTCCCATTACTATTTTGCAAAACTGCATCTGCCCAATCCCTGAATCTTTCCGGGGATACTTTGCACAGGCCCTTTATATATGGAGTGGCTTCCGGCGACCCGACCACCAATGCCGTGGTAATATGGAGCGCAGTGGATGAAGCAGATCCCACTGCCAGCGATACGCTGTATTGGCAGGTATCCACAGATTCCACTTTTACCACCAGCCCGCTTTCCGGTCAGTTTATTACAGATAGTGCAAAGGCGTTTACTGCTAAGGTAGATGTTACAGGCCTGCAACCCGGCACCAGGTATTATTACCGCTTTCAATCCGGCAACCAATATTCTGCGCTGGGCATAACCTATACAGCGCCTGCATCTGTAAACGATAGCGTATCTATGGCGCTCATTAGCTGCAGCAGTCTATTTTCCGGCTACTTTAATGCTTAATGCCACATGGCCGAAAAGAGCAACCTAAGGGCCATAGTGCATGTAGGTGATTACATCTACGACTTTGTTGACCAGCAGGAAGCAGTCCGCGTTCCTGCCAATGTATTGAATGCATTGATGAAGAGTGTGGATGATTGGAGAGGCAGGCATAAGCTCTACCTGCTGGATCCTGATCTGCGCGAAGCACGCCGGGTACTTCCATTTATATACACCTGGGATAACCACGATCTGGAACGCAGCGCTCCTTTGAACGGTGCAAAGGCTTTTGCAGAGTTTGCCCCTGTAAGGTTCCCAGACAATGATCCCGTGCGCATCTGGAGAAAAATAGAATATGGAGAGCTGCTGGATATCTTTATGGTAGACATGAATACCCAGGGAGGAAAAGACTCCTTTCCATCGGGCACAAAAAAGGTATTTAAAGATGAGCAGTTTAGCTGGCTTGTTAACGGATTGGACAGTTCTGCGGCACTATGGAAATTTATAGGAAGCGAAAAGATGTTCTCTTCATGGGACCTAAAGCAATATACCTCTTTTTTACCGGGAAGCGGACTTAGCGGAACATGGAATGGTTATCCTGAAAGCAGGGGTTCCCTTCTTGCCTTTGTAGAAAGAAAAGAGATAAACAACCTGGTAATAGGTAGTGGCGATCTGCACATATCTATTTGGTCCGACCTTAGTCGTAACCCTTTCGACACTTCCATTTTCGATGGCAAAACAGGGCAAGGCGGTCTTGGGGTAGAAGTAATGGGAACCAGCATAAGCCGTGGCAATCTGGACGAAAGCGGTGTCGGCAAAAACCTGGCACCTATGTTCTATAAGCTTTCTTACGATGCCAATCCCCAACAGCAGTATCTGAACCTGTTCGATCATGGTTATACAGTCCTTACATTCAATAAGGATAGTATGACCTCAAAGGCATACCTTAATCCCATACTATCCGTTTCTGCTATAGATACCCTTGAATATACAGGAACCGTAATCACCAATACCAACCATTGGAAAAGGACTAAAACCTATACCGCTATCACAGACCCTAAAGATATAGCGGGCTTCTCACTATACCCCAACCCCGCCAAAACCGCTATAAATATAGCTTCTGTAGCCAATGCCCAAAATCCTGCTCTAGGTATACTTACCGACATGCAGGGCAAGATTCTTTGGTCAGCTACCATAGACAAGAACTTCTTCTCACTCCCGCTCACCAATATCAATGCAGGGGTCTACCTGTTCCGTCTGGAGAATAAAGACGGCAGTGCTGTTAAGAAATTCATAAAGCAATAGGCGCCAATGTTCCTACAAAAACGAGAGGCCTTGCAATATTGCAAGGCCT
>DLGO01000051.1:21843-24876 GCA_002482725.1 Bacteroidetes bacterium UBA7692
TAGTAAGAGATACCTGCGTATATAGATGCATCATCCTTATCGCTGCAAACTTCTTTCTCCAACCATACTGTACCTACAACTTCTTGTTGGGTTACAGTACAAGTTCCGAAGCCTGAAGCCTGTGCTATGCTTGCATTGTATTGTGCAGTATCTTCATTACAAAATTTTGTAGTCTGCGAGCCGATAAATGGTATTGTCAGGTTACATGTGCTGCATTCCGGTTGTCCACCTGTCAGTTTTTTACAGGTTACACAATCTTTTTTGGTGCAGGAAGCTGCAAACAACACAAACACTAAAGCCAGCGCGTTGAAGAATAATTTCATTACTTAGTTATTGATTTGGAAGTGAAAATAAAGCACCGAATATAGCAATATTGAGTGTAACTCTGCTATAAATCAGGCTAATTTTATTTCACCCCATACCCACTATTTCTCCAACTCCTANNCCAGCACCTGCCATATTATATCCGGCTGTTATTTACCCGCCACCACAAACCGGCTTCCCTGCCTTGGTAGCACAACCTTTATGGCAGGCCCATATTCCTTCTCCAGGCTCTGGTAGTTCTTTGCAGCATCGCATTTAGCCATGCTTTTCACTTGCTGCTCTACTGTTATCCTTTCAAAGAAATTATCCCAATGGGTTATAATCTCAACCCTCGGCTGCACATACTTCACCGTAGCCAACAGCTGCGCAAGCCGCTTCTTCGAGCTTGCCGCTGCGGTAAATGCCACATCAACCTTCTTATCGTCCATCATACCTGCAGGGAACAACCCCATGCTGTCACTACATGCAGACGACTGCGCATATATCCGGCATACTGGTTTTCCTGCCTCCATAAAATCCACCAGGAATGTCAACGGCAGCCCCATCTTCCAGCCATTGGCCTTTTCAGGCAACTTGCTTAATGGCGCTTCCACATCTCCGCTATAGAGCGTTATACCCAAAAAGTGCGGCGGGTGCGTACTTTTAAAGGCCATTACCCGTATGCTGCTGTCCTTCGTGTATTGCCACTCCCCTTCCCTGCTGTAGCTGCCGCTTACGGACTCCACATTCACTACATTGTCCTTCAGCGAAGTAGCCGCCACAATATTGGCCACCGACCTGTTGCAGAACACCCGCACATCCTTGTTCAGCTCATCCGAAATAGCCGGCAGGTCCAGTACATGGTCGTAATGACCATGCCCTATTATCACAGCCTTTGCTTTCGCCAGCAGTTCCTTGTTGTATATGCTTTTGGCATATACCGTATCAGGGTATATCTTCCCAGACACTACCTTATTCATAGAGGGGTTACCTATAAACGGGTCCGCCACCAGCACCGATTCCTTATACCTGATAATGAAACCTGCGGTTCCTGTAGTGATTATCTCTATGGAGTCATTATCCCAATCATTCAATGCTAAGCGCTCTCCTTTGCTGATGATGCTCTGTGGCGTAACCACCTTGCTGCATGAGGCCATACCCATCACGGCAATCGTTGCCAAACACCCGATAAGATTTGCCACCTGCCTCATTGCTATCCTATTACATGGAATACGACCGTCAACTGCAATGTTACCGCAGTGGCCAAACAAGCCAGCCAAAAGAACCACCACTTCAATCCCGCTCCGCTTTCCAGCACCGCCCTGTAGTAGAAGCCTATCATGGTTATGACAGATACGATTAGCGACCCTACAAAGAAGGGCGCGCTATCAGCTACTCCTGTTATGCTCAATAGTACATAAGGCAAAAGAATGCACGACCCCACAAAGCAAACAAACCCTATATGCCTGGCAAACAAACTGAATCCGCTACCCAGCAAAAAGAACGCAAGAACCAGTTGTATGGCCCACTTACCGCCTGCTACTGCTGTAGACAGCAGCATCTGCTGCTCACTGATGTAAAGCGGCGACACCGCCACAAACCACCAGGTAAACAAGGTAGACAAGGCAAAGTACACCACAAAAAGCAGGTTGTCCCGGCTTAGTATTTTATCCATTATGCGGTTTCCATTTTAGCTATATTCTCCAACATATCTTTAGTCATGCGTTGCAGGTCATACTCAGGTTTCCACCCCCAATCTTTGCGGGCATAGTCGTCGTTTATACTACCCGGCCAACTTTCGGCTATTGCCTGCCTGAAGTCCGGCGCATACTCCATTTCAAAGTCCGGTATCTCTTTCCTGATGGCCTCTGCCAGCTCTGCCGGGGTAAAGCTCAGGGATGAGAAGTTATATGCCGACCTTATCGTTATCTCCTCTACAGGTGCTTCCATCAGCTCTATGGTGCCGCGAATGGCATCGGGCATATACATCATGGGCAGACGCGTATCGGGCTTCAGGAAGCAGGTGTACTTCTTATGGCTTACCGCCTCAAAGAATATATCTACCGCATAGTCCGTAGTTCCTCCGCCTGCTTTGGTCTTATAGCTTATCAGCCCTGGGTAGCGCAGGCTGCGCACATCCAGGCCTTTCTTTTGGAAGTACCAGTCGCACCAGCGCTCACCTGCCTGCTTGCTGATGCCGTATATGGTATTGGGTTCCATCACCGTGTACTGCGGCGTATTCTCCCTTGGTGTTGTAGGGCCAAATACTGCTATCGTAGACGGAAAAAACATCTTTGTGATGCCATGCTCTATGCTTACATCCAGCATATTCCGCAGGCTCTTCATGTTTATCCTCCAAGCCAGCTCGGGGTTTTGCTCCCCTGTGGCCGATAGTATCGCCGCCAGGTGATATATCTGGTTCACGCCATGCTTCTTCACTACTTCGGTCAGTCCCGGCTTGTGCAGCGCATCCAGCTTTACAAAGGTGCCGCTGTCTTTCAGTTCGCCTGTGGCGTCTTTCAGGTCCGAGGCTATTACATTGCTGTACCGCTTTCGTAGTGCCAGCACCAGCTCACTGCCTATCTGCCCGCAGGCGCCTGTCACGAGTATCGTATCGCTTTTCATTAAGTTTTCTCTGTTCTGTTTGTTAGTACGAATGTAGAAGATTATTCCTCACTACTATTCAACCCATGTTCATAGTTTAAAATCGACCCCTGCGCCTTATTTTCT
>DLGO01000036.1:0-3763 GCA_002482725.1 Bacteroidetes bacterium UBA7692
TCGAAAAATATTTTCCGAATAGTTTAGAACCACAGCTAAAGCGCTCTTTTGAGCCATTTTCTACTATATATAGTACGGTAAACAAAATTTAGGGTAATTGGGAATGCTTCTTTATGATACTTCTTATATTTTCACCCCATCAAACAGATAGAAAATGGCAGAAGCAATACGACTGGGCAGAATGACCGATACAATGGACGAAGGGTTCATTGCAGAAATTAGCGTAAAAGTAGGCGATGTAATAAAAACAGGTGATGCCATAGCAGAGGTGGAAACCGACAAGGCTACCCTGCCCCTGGAGTCATACTATGCCGGAACGGTATTGCATGTTGCTGCCAAAAAGGGCGACTCATTGAAAATCGGGGGCTTGATAGCCATAGTGGGCAAGGCAGGTGAAGATTTCGCTGCCCTGCTGGAAGCAGCTCCAAAAGAGGATGCTCCTGCTGAAGCTGAAGCAGAACCCGTTGCAGAAAAAGAAGTTCCCAAAACTGAAGAGAATAAAGAAGAAGCTGCTCCTGTAGCAGAAGAGAAAAAGCCTGCTGTGGAAAGTAAAGCTGCCGCTCCGGTGTCTACCGCTACTACATCAGATAGCGGGGATAGGCTAAAAGCTTCTCCACTGGCAAAGAAAATAGCAGCCGACAAAGGCATAGACCTGCACGCCATACAAGGCAGCGGCGAAGAAGGCCGTATAGTAAAGCGCGACCTGGACAATGCCAAGCCAGCTACAGCATCCGCATTTGCTGCCAAGCCATTTGTAGGCAAGGAGTCGTTCAAAGACCTGAAGGTGTCGCAGATGCGCAAAACCATTGCCAAGCGCTTGTCGCAAAGCAAGAACGAGGCGCCGCACTTCTACCTTACCATGGACATCAACATGGACAAGGCAACCGATTTCCGCACTTCACTGAACAACATACAGCCCCAGAAAATATCCTTTAACGACCTGGTAATAAAAGCCGTGGCCATTGCCCTGCGCGAAAATCCCGCCGTGAACAGCTCATGGCTGGGCGATACCATACGCTACAACGAGCATATTAGCATAGGCATGGCAGTTGCAGTAGAGGACGGACTATTAGTGCCCGTTATCCGCTTTGCCGATGGCAAAAGCATACCGCAAATAGGTGCCGAGGCCAAAGCCCTGGCGCAAAAAGCAACCAGCAAAAAGCTAATGCCTGACGAAATGCAGGGCAGCACCTTTACTATATCTAACCTGGGCATGTTTGGCATAGAGGAGTTTACGGCCATCATCAATACACCAGACGCAGCCATATTGGCTGTAGGTGCCATACGCGAAGAGGTAGCAGTAGTGAACGGCACTTTTGCCGCAGTGAAGCGCATGAAAGTAACACTAAGCTGCGACCACCGCGCCATAGACGGTGCCACAGGAGCCAAATTCCTGCAGTCGCTGAAAGCCGCACTGGAAGAGCCTTTGAAGCTGGTGCTGTAATTTAAATTTAAAGTTTATCTATTGCCTAGCCCAATATAAGCATCTAGTTTTACTGGAAATTATATGACATGAGCTATATAGAGTTAGGCCAAAGATATTCCGTGCCGAATGAGGCCACCAAGTTATTTAGATATTATTCTGAGCAAAAATTAGATATGCTCTTACAATATCCATCACTATTTTTTTGCAGGCTAGATTATTGGGATGATGCCGATGAATTCTTTCTAACTCAAGCAGATGTTAAAAATATATTTTCATGGCATAAGATACTACCAGAACATAACCATGAAGAAATTGCAAAAGACCATATTTTAAGGATAACTGAATTAAAGAAATTTTCATTTATTAGTTCATGGACTACAGAATATCAGGAAACCAATAAATTCTGGCATACTTATGGAGAAATTGATAAAAATCCCTTGGCAGTTAGGATTATGACAACTACTAAGAAGCTAAAGCAGGTTTTAGAAAAATGTAGTCATGATGTATTTATGGCTCATGTTGAATATTACAATGAGATCGATGCAATAGAAGTAGGGAATGATATTTCTTTTTTAGTAAGGAAGCCTAAGAAGTTTCATTCGGAGAAAGAGGTTCGTATAGTAATTTCTCCTTTTGCTCAAAGGCACAATCCTCCTGCCAGTATTTTTGCGCCTTTTTTACTTGCCAATATTGTTGATGAGGTTTTGGTGTCTTCTACGGCATCATCTGAACAATATGAAATAGTGAAGAACAAATTCATGAACCACGGTATACAAAGTGATAAGATTCGAAAATCAACATTTCCAATATTGTCTGGAATTGAGGTTTAACCCTTCCCTTCTGACTTAAAGGCCATCAGGTCTTTGCGTACCATTACTATTTGCTGGGCTATCAGCCCCAGCAGAAACATGGTAAACGATATAAGTATGCCCGTTAGCGTACCCACGCTCACCCCCCTGCCTTGCAGCATGATAGGGATACCCCATAGCAGCGATACTACCAGCACCAGTATGCCGGAGGTCACAAATATTTTTAGCGGATAGTAGAAGATGTAGATGTAAATGATCTGCAATACTGTATCAAATGCCGTCTTTATATTGATGGTGCTTTCGCCCGCCAGCCTTTCCTTTATGGTGATAGGCACTTCCAGCACATAGTTCTTTTCATTGATGAACATAAGCGCTATAGAGTCGCTGAATGGCATGCCATCCGAGCAAAAGTTCAGGTACTTTTTTGCCAGGCTCCTGCGGTATATTTTCATACCCGAGTTCAGGTCATATATAGGCAGGTGCATGATGAGCTTGGTAAACGAGCGTATCAGCGTTTTACCCACCGCCCTGAAAAAGGACCCTGACGCCTGTCCTTCGCGGCTACCTATTATCATATCCGCTTCCTCCGATTGTATTTTGGCATACAGGTTCGACACATCTGCCAGCTGGTGCTGCCCGTCACCATCTATGGTAATCACATACTCTGTATTGGCTGCAAGTACGCCGGCCTTTATAGCGCCTCCATAGCCACGGTTAACTTTCAGGTCTACCAGCCTTGCAAACTCATGGCCTTTTATGGCTTCTGTTATTACTTTCTTTGTATTGTCTTTGGACCCGTCATTGATGAAGATCAATTGGTAGCCTTGCGCACGGCAAAAATCCAACAGCTCCGGCATGAAAATCACCAGCGCTTTTTCCTCATTGTAACATGGTATTAATATAGTAAGGCCCGACATGCACACGAATATAATCCGATAAATTTATAGGACTCAGGGTCTCTTACAAATACCGCTCTTTGGCTACGCGAATATGGTGTATGATATGACCTATCATCACATAGCCCAATGCACGGGCAGATACAGGGTAAGGTTTTTGCTGCGCCAGGAAGTACGTTTGCTCCTCCGTAAGGTTAGCCAGCAGCTTCTCACTGGCTATGCGCACTGCCGCAAACTCCTCCACCAGGTCAACCATGGTTCTATTGGTCACATGGCCATTGGCAGCATACATGTTTTCATCCATGCTGTAGAGTATGGTTACATTATCACCACGGCCTGCTACCAAAGCGCGGTAGGCAAACACCCGCTCGGTATCTGTTATGTGCAGCAGCATTTCTTTCAAGGTCCATTTGCCTTCGGCGTACCTGTAGTCGAGCTTTTCCGCAGGCAATGACCCGAAGAACTCAATAGTTTCTTTGGTATTCTTCTTCAGCAACTCAAAGAAATCGCCCTCTTCTACAAGGTCAATATAGTTTGCGAAATATGGGTTGTGCTCATTTGGCAGTGGACGTTGCATACAGCAGTTGTTTAGTAGATGAAAGGAATAAGCGCCTTGCGTTCTTTAGGGTAAT
>DLGO01000036.1:3769-42030 GCA_002482725.1 Bacteroidetes bacterium UBA7692
CCTTGAATTTTTCCAGGTACCATTTATGGTTGGTAAGTGCGCGCGGTGCCAGGTTGGCAAAGGTCCATATAGCAAAGGCAAGCCCCGGCAGCGACCAGCACATAATGGCAAAGCCGAACCACTCGATAATTTCTGAAAAGTAATTGGGCGACGACAGGTAAGTGTACAAACCGCCCGTTGGGATTTTGTAGCCGGTTTCGCCCGGCTTGCGCAGATTCAGCAACACATTGTCCGACTGTATATTCATGATAAAGCCGCCAAAGAACATGGCAGCCCCAAGCATAAAGTTCCACTGCAGGTAATAGTCCGATGGGTACTCGGGATGTATGCTGCCCAGGAAGTAGCCATTGATGCTACCATTTACCAGGTTAAAGAACATGGCATTCATTGCTATGCTCAGTGGCATGGTCTTGTTCTTGTTCGGGTAGCGCAGCGGGAATATGATGCTCCTGTTTATATAGTGCAGCAGCCAGCAGCCTACAAAGAAGTAGTTGAACTCACTCTTTGGCACATCGCTCCAGAAGAAAGCTATCAGCAGGCATATAGGCGATGGCAATTCCATAATTACCCAGCCAAGGGTATTATTGATAGATGGTCCCCAGCCTTCGCGCGCATGGCGGCCGTAGGGTGCAGAAATTTTCAGCAATACGGGTATCAGTAGTATAGGAAATATGGACCAGCCAATAACGAAGTAGTTAAACATGGCTGCTAATTTGGGATTGTTTTTCAGAAAACAAAAACGCCCCCGCAATGCGGAGGCGTTCTGTATATGCTTTTCTACCCCGGGTAGAAATTTGTTGTTTAGTCCCAGAAGCAATAGCCGTTTTCTGCTATCAACTTGTCTGCAATACCTCTGCGAAGCGCTTTGGTATTCAGGAATTCGTATTTGGTCCAACGTTTCAAGCCCATTAACATGATACGTGCCTCATCGCCTTCTGCGAAAGCTGAGATACCTTGCTTGCCTGCTATATTGATACGGTCCATAGCATCGTGGAAGAATACTTTCACCATGTCTACATATACCTGAGCGTACTCTCAACCGTAGGTGTTGCGTAGTTTCTCGGCACGTAGCAATGCGCTTTCCATAGTGTAGATATCGATCAATACATCAGCCGCGTGCATCAATATCTCTTGTTCAGAAGATAGTTTCTGCATCAATTTCTGTACCGCACCGCCTGCTACAAGCAAGAATGCTTTTTTAGCATTTTTCAATGCTTTCCTTTCTGCTGCAAAGAAATCGTTTTCGTCACCTGCACCGAAGTCAGGCACACTCATCAATTCTTTCTGTATAGCCATACCCGGAGACAACAAATCGATTTTGCCTTTCATCGCGAATTTCAACAATGCATCGATAGAAAGCATACGGTTGATTTCATTGGTACCTTCGAAGATACGGTTGATACGGCTATCGCGGTAAGCACGCGCCATTGGCGCCTCTTCGCTGAATCCCATACCACCATATACCTGCAATGATTCATCCACTACAAAATCAAGTACTTCAGAACCCAATACTTTCAATAGTGCGCACTCTATCTGGTACTCTTCTGCACCGCCTGTCAAAGCTTCTGTAAGGCCTGCACCTGAGTGGTGAAGCGCCTGCTCATAGTCGTGGATCAAACCACTTGTACGGTAGCTTGCAGACTCGGCTGTCCATAGGCGGATAGCCATTTCAGCGATTTTATGTTTTATAGCACCGAAAGATGAAATAGGCGTTTTGAACTGCTGGCGCTCGTTAGCGTATTTCACAGCCTGGTCCAAAGCGCGTTTAGCACCACCCAATACTCCGTTGCACAATTTGAAACGTCCTACGTTCAAGATCTGGAAGGCAATTTTGTGGCCTTTACCGATTTCACCCAACAAGTTTTCTTTAGGCACTTTTACATTGCTCATAAACACCTGGCGTGTAGATGAACCTTTGATACCCATTTTTTTCTCTTCTGCACCAAGGCTAAAGCCTTCCATTGTTTTCTCTAAAATGAAAGCAGTGAATTTTTTGTCATCGCCATCTATTTTAGTGAATACCACGAAAGTGTCTGCAAATCCCGCGTTGGTGATCCACATTTTCTGTCCGTTGATGATGTAGTGTGTACCTTCTTCGTTCAATACAGCTTTGGTACGTGCGCCCAATGCATCCGATCCGCTCCATGGTTCTGTAAGGCAGTACGCTGCTTTCAGTTCGCCCGAAGCCAGCTTAGGAAGATATTTTGCACGTTGCTCATCTGTACCGTAGTACAAGATTGGCATAGTGCCGATACCTGTGTGCGCGCCTTGTGCTACCGAGTATGCATGTGCACCTCCGAATACTTCAAATACATAGCTGATAGTATTGAAATCTGCACCGAACCCACCGTATTCCTCCGGTATAGAAAGACCCAGGAAGCCAAGCTCTGCAGCTTTGTCCAAAAGGCTTACTACCAATCCTTCTTCCTGTGCATCTATGCGGTCCAGGATAGGATCAATTTCTGTACGGATGAAATCTTTCGCAGAATCACGCATCGCGCGCTGCTCATCCGTAATTTCTTCCGGAATGTATGCTTCTTGCCAGGTAGTATCTTTGATGATAAACTCACCACCCTTTAAGCTTTGCTTGTTGTCTGTAAGCGTACTCATTTGTTTGATTTGATTTGTTTGTTTGAATTTGGACTATGAAGATAACTATAAAAAAATTTACCAAACAATCGTTTGGTAAAAAAATTTCATGGTTTAACGTTCTCGTGTTAAAATAGTTGCAGCTAAGGGTTATTCGTAGCGTAGGGCCTCTACAGGGTCAAGCTCAGATGCCTTGAACGCAGGGTACAAACCAGCCGCCAATCCTACTATAAAGGTAAAGGTAATACCCAGCCCCACCCACATCCACGGCATCAGGAAGCCCGACTGGGTAATCAGGCCAACTATATTGCCCAGCAGTACCCCGAGTATTATGCCCAGCATGCCGCCTATCTGGCATATTACTATAGCTTCAGTAAGGAATTGCATACGGATTACCTTTTTAGTAGCGCCCAGTGCTTTCGATATGCCGATTTCGCGCGTGCGTTCATTTACGCTCACCAGCATTATATTCATCAGGCCTATACCTGCGCCCAGTAATGTCAGTATGCCTATTACTATAGTAGCATATTTTACATACTTCAGCTGGTCGAGTATCTGCCCTGCCAGTCGCTCGCTGCGGGTTATGTCAAAGTCCGGCTCATCGGCCAGTTTCAGCCTGCGTACATTGCGCATCACGCCGGTTGCTTCGTCTATGGCCGCATTCAGTTCCTCCGGGGTAGGCACCATCACATTTATCATAAATGTATTGTTGTCTACCGGGTATATGCGGCGTGCTGCCTGATGGGTAATGATTACCTGGTTGTCGCTGCTGTTCTGGCTCGCACCCTTGCTGGCCAGTATGCCTACTATGCGGAATTTATTGTCGCCCACAGTAAGCAGGCTGCCCACTACTGTCTGCGATGGCAGGTACACCTTGGCTATTACATCCTTACCTATCAGGGCTACTGCCTGCGCATTGTCTACTTCGTTTTTTGTGAAGTTCCTGCCCTGTGCTATGTTCAGCCCGCTCACCTGCAGGTAGTTTTCATCTGCTCCGAACACACGCACATTAGGGTTGCTCTTTTTAGAAGCGTACCGTACTATTGAGTTGCCTTCTGCATTTATAGATATAGAGATTACCGAAGGGTACTTAAAGGTCTTTTTAAACTCCTGCGACTGTTGAAAGGTAATGACCGGATTGGTGCTTTTCTCCCGGCGGCCCCTTCCTTTTGGCCCGGCCTTTCTCAAGGTGCCCTCATTGCGTATGCCAAAGGTATTGCTGCCCATTTCGCGGAAATTGTTGAGCATGGAATATTTGATGCCCTCCGTAGCAGTCAATATGCCTATTAGCGCCATTATACCCAGCGTAATGATGAACAGGGTAAGAAACGAACGCAGCTTATTGCCCCTTATGGAGCGCAAGGCCAGTCGTATGCTTTCTGTAAGATTCATGTATATGGTATAAACCCTTTATCAGGGCAGTGATACAAAATTACTTTTCCCGCTGAATTGTATAGTCTATAAGTTGCGCAATCGCCACACGTGCAGGGCTTTCCGGGAAGGTATGCAATAGCTCCAGTGCCTCTTCCGTCGACTGCTTCATTTTGGTAATGGCATAATCCATACCGCCTTCTTTCCTTACCAGGTCAATCACCCAGCGCACCTTTTCTATATTGGTGTTCTGGTTCTTTATTACGTGTATTATCTGGCGCTTTGTCAGCCAGCTTACCTTGCCCAAAGTATAAATCAAAGGCAATGTCATTTTCCGCTCCTTGATGTCAATGCCCCTTGGCTTGCCAATGTCGGCCTCTTCGTAGTCAAACAGGTCATCCTTTATCTGGAAGGCAATACCTATCTTCTCCCCCATTAGCCTGATACGCTCTACCACCTCCGGGTCTTGCGTAGCCGTAGAAGCACCACAGGCACAAGCGCTCGCTATCAGCGATGCCGTCTTTTTCTTTATTATGCTGAAGTAGATATCTTCTTCTATATCAAGTTTTCGCGCCTTCTCCAGTTGCAGCAGTTCGCCTTCACTCATTTGCGTAATGGTATCCGACAGTATTTTCAGCAACTGAAATTGATTATTTTCTACCGATAGCAGAAGGCCTTTGCCCAGCAGGTAATCGCCTACCAATACAGCTATTTTATTTTTCCAGAGTGCGTTGATGGAAAAAAAGCCACGGCGCTGGTAACTTTCGTCTACCACATCATCGTGTACCAGTGTTGCTGTATGTAGTATTTCTACCAGCGATGCTGCTACATAGGTAGCCTCGGTAACACCGCCGCTAAGCTGCGCGCAGAGGAACACGAACATAGGGCGCATTTGCTTGCCTTTGCGGGCTACGATATAGTGTGTTATCCTATCCAATAGCGGGGCATTGCTGCGCATCACATTTTTGAAGCGATGCTCGAACTCGTCCAGCTCCTTCGTGATAGGTTTCTTTATATCGTTTAAATGCAATTTCATTTTCGCAGGGCGAATGTACATTGCTTGACGTACTAAACCGAAAAAAATGCGATATTGTTGGAATAAATTAAATCAAAACAGCCGCCGTTGCCTGCTTATGGCATTGGCTGCATTAAAAATGCTGAATTCTTGATAGTACAGCTTGATATAGTTGAATTTCTGGAGCAATCTTCCGGCTATCTGCTGCTGGATGTGCGCAGCGAAGGAGAGTTTGCCCATGCCCACATTCCGGGAGCATTGAACCTGCCTTTGTTCAGCAACAGCGAAAGGGCTGAAGTTGGCACCCTATATAAGCAGAAGGGCAAGAATGATGCCATACAGCGCGGATTGGAGCTGGTAGGCCCCAAGATGGCCGGGTTTACGGCTTTTGTAGCGGAAAGAATTACGGACAATAAAGTTTTTGTGCATTGCTGGCGCGGAGGTATGCGTAGTGGCAGCATGGCATGGCTGCTAAACCTGATGGGCTGGCAGGTATATACGCTAAGGGGCGGGTATAAATCCTTCAGGGGTGAAGTGCAGCGGAAACTGGAGCAAGCGGCAAATTTTGTTGTATTGGCAGGCAGAACAGGATGTGGCAAAACTGATATACTACATGCTTTGAGGCAGCAAGGGGAGCAAGTAATAGACCTGGAAGGATTGGCGCACCACAAAGGATCGGCCTTTGGCGCACTGGGGCAGGAGTCACAGCCAAGCAGCGAAATGTTCGAAAACATGCTCTACCTGCAACTTAAAGAAATGGATTACTCCCGCAATATCTGGCTGGAGAATGAGAGCAAGGCTATTGGGACAGTTTACATGAACCATACCCTTTGGCTGGGTATCAGCAAAGCTCCCGTTTACATTGTTGAAGCAGATATAGAAACCAGGATAGAAAAGCTAACACAGGAATACGGTGCTTTTGATACTGCCTTATTGATTGATGCGGTAAAGAAAATAGAAAAGAGGCTCGGGGGTGTTAACTGCAAAGAGGCAGTACTGGCCATAGAAGAAGGAAACATAAGAAGGGCAGTAGAGATTACGCTGGTATATTATGATAAGGCCTATGGCAAGAGTGAGGATATGAAAGAAAGGGAGGTGAAGGGAAGTATAACTTTGGCAGGAAATAGTATTCATGATGCGGCTATGGAATTGATAAAAGCAGAATTAAAAAAATAAGAGGATATGGAAATAAAGCTGACACACTATAGCCATGGCGCAGGCTGTGGTTGCAAAATATCGCCAAAGGTACTGGACGAAATGCTGGCAGGGGTGAAGAATACAATAGCAGATACCGATAGCTCCCGGCTACTGGTAGGCAATGGGTCGAAGGACGATGCTGCGGTATACGACCTGGGCGATGGCACGGCTGTAATTTCTACCACAGATTTTTTCATGCCTATAGTGGATGATGCTTTCAATTTTGGCTCAATAGCCTCCGTAAATGCCATCAGCGATGTATATGCCATGGGCGGCACACCACTGCTGGCAATTGCTATATTGGGATGGCCGGTAAACAAGCTGCCTGCAAGTGTAGCAAGCAAAGTGCTGGAAGGCGCAAGGGCGGCCTGCGCAAGCGCCAATATCCTTCTGGCGGGCGGCCATAGCATAGATGCACCGGAGCCGATATTCGGATTGGCGGTGACGGGCAGGGTCGACATCAAGAACCTGAAAAGAAATAACACCGCTACCGAAGGGTGCGTGCTTTTCCTCACCAAGCCATTGGGCATAGGGGTATTGACAACTGCCGAAAAGAAGGGCCTTCTTCAACATGCCGACAAAAACCTGGCCACCACCTGGATGAGCAAGCTGAACAAAGCAGGTGAAAGTTTTGGCAAGCTGGATTACGTAAAGGCCATGACCGACGTAACAGGTTTCGGGCTGCTGGGCCACCTCTGCGAAATGTGCGATGGCAGCGGACTGAGCGCTGAAATAAGTTTCGCAAAAATACCTGTACTGAAAGAAGCGCTGACCTATATAGCCCAAGGTGCCGTGCCGGGAGGCACCAACAGAAATTGGGAGAGCTATGGCGAACAGGTGAGCCTGGCTAATCCCGAATGGAAAGCGATATTGGCCGACCCGCAAACTAGTGGTGGCTTGTTGGTAGCAGTAGAGCAGCAACACGCTGCCGATTTTGAATTGGTATTGCAGCAATTGGAGATTCAGGCACAGCCTTTTGGCACACTCGTAACAAGGGGTGACAAATCCGTTTATGTGGCAGAATAGAAACAGATGACATGAAGAATAAAATACTCGAAAGCAAACACGGCCGGTCCTTTCTGGCAGATGTTCATGTAAAGGAGGATGGAAACAAAAAGCCGGTAGTAATTTTCTGCCACGGATTCAAGGGGTTCAAGGATTGGGGCTGCTTCGGGCAGCTTGGCGATGCTTTTTCTGAGGCAGGGTTTGTATTCGTCAAGTTCAACTTTTCTCACAACGGTACAACTTTAGATGCGCCGTTGGATTTTGCTGACCTGGAGGCTTTCGGGTACAATAACTTCACCATAGAGCTGGATGACTTGGGCGTGGTGCTGGATTGGGTGCTCTCTCCCGATTTTGAATATAAAAATGAAACAGACCCCGCCAATATTAACCTGATAGGCCACAGCAGGGGTGGCGGCATCTGTTTGCTAAAAGGTGCTGAAGACGAACGTGTAACAAAGATTGCTACCTGGGCATTGGTGAATGAGTTTGGAAAATTCTGGAACGCAGGCGCCATGGAAACCATAAAGCGCGATGGCGTTATATACGTACCCAATGCACGCACCAACCAAAAAATGCCGATATACTGGCAGCTGTACGAAAACTACCTGGCTAACCTGGATAGGCTGCACATACCAAATTCCGTAAAGCGACTGACACAGCCGGTGCTGGTAGTACATGGCACCAATGATGAAACTGTACCTGTAAGCAGCGCAACAGAACTGGGCGAATGGAACGAGAATGTAGAAGTATATCTATTGCCCGATGCCAACCATAACTTCGGGGCCAAGCATCCGTGCACAGGTGATGCCCTGCCCGCAGACATGCAGCTCGCATTCAACAAAACAGTTAGCTTTTTTAAAGCCTAGAACAAAGATTTTCCGGTCATAATTTCCGGTTGCTCTATCTCCATCAGCTTTAGTATAGTGGGTGCTATATCTGCCAGTATACCTTCGTGCAGCTGAGGTTTAAACTCATTGTCTATCAGGAATATCGGCACAGGGTTCATGGTATGTGCAGTATTCGGTGAGCCATCCTCATTTATCAGGAAGTCGGCATTGCCGTGGTCTGCTGTCACCAGGGCAGTATAGCCATTGGCCAGGGCAGCAGTTACTACTTTATTTACCGCAGCATTTACCGTTTCGCATGCTTTTACTACTGCACTAAATACGCCTGTATGGCCTACCATGTCCGCATTGGCAAAGTTCAGGCAAATAAACTCTGCGCTCTTATTATTCAGCTCAGTAACTATTTTGTCAGCCATTTCAGGTGCGCTCATTTCCGGCTGAAGGTCGTAAGTAGCCACCTTTGGAGACGGCACCATTATTCTGGTTTCTCCGGCAAATACGTCTTCCCTTCCTCCCGAAAAGAAGAAAGTAACGTGGGGGTATTTCTCTGTTTCTGCTATGCGTATTTGCTTCAGCCCTGCATCGGCTATTACTTCACCCAGCGTAAGCGACAGATCATCTTTGGTAAACAGGCTCTGCACATTCACAAAGCTGTGGTCGTACACCGTCATGGTGCTGTAGTGCAGTGGCAGCTTTTTCATTTCCTGCTCCGGAAAGTCCTGCTGCGTAAGCGCCTTGGTAATTTCGCGACACCGGTCGGTGCGGAAGTTAAAGCAAAGCACCGCATCGTTTTCTTTGATAGTACCCACTGGATTTACATCTATATCGGTGCAAACTATCGGCTTGATAAACTCATCTGTAATGCCCTGTTCGTACGATGCTTCTATAGCATCCTCTACATCCAGTGTAGGCTCTCCTTTGCCTTGGGTCAGCAGGTCGTAGGCTACTTTTACCCGCTCCCATCGGTTGTCGCGGTCCATGGCATAGTAGCGCCCGCATACAGAGGCTATTTTGCAGTTCAGCCCTTCTATTTCTTCCTGTAGGTAGCTGATATAACCCAGGCCCGATTTAGGATCTGTATCCCTGCCATCGGTAAATGCATGGATAAATGTTTCCTTCACACCTGCCTCGTGTGCGTATTTGCACAGGGCTATCAGGTGCTCGGTATGTGAGTGCACTCCACCATCGCTTACCAGCCCCAGCAGGTGAAGCGGCTTGTTATTCATTTTGCAATAATCAAAAGTGCGGTTCAGTTCAGGGTTGGTCTGCAGCTCACCGTCTTTTATGGCTTTGTTGATGCGTGCCAGTTCCTGATACACGATACGGCCTGCGCCTATATTCAGGTGACCCACTTCGCTATTGCCCATTTGCCCATCGGGCAAACCAACACTTTCGCCGAAGGTGGTAAGCTCGGTATTGGGATAGCTAGCGTAAAGTGAATCGATAAAAGGTGTATTGGCTTGTTCTATAGCGCTGGCGGCAGGTATAGTACCCTTGCCCCATCCATCCATTATTATCAGTATTACTTTACGATTGTTCATGGTGCTAATCTAGAATATTAGCTGCTCAAATCAGAGCGAATTGGCATATTCTATGAATTCTTTGGCCTTCTTTTTCTTTTTCATGCCTTTGTACGCCTTGCCTATTTCCAGGTAGGCACTTTTAGAGTTTGTATCTATGGTAGTAGCGCGGTTGGCATATTCTATGGCTTCATCATAGCGGTAGGTATCGTTGGCAGCCTTGCTCGTGTTCACCAGCAATTCCACATCGGTATACTCATTAGTGGCAAGTGGTACAAGCACTTGATAAGCTTCTTCGCTTTTGCCTTCGTACAGGCGCGCAAAGCCCAGGTACCTGCCCAGTTCTTTCCTTTTAGGATTAGCGATATAGGCATTCTGCAGATGCTCCGCACTTTTGCCATACTGCCCTGCTTCATAGTACAGGGTGCCTATAGAGGCATTCAGCACTTCATCGCGCTTATTGGTGGCGTACATCTTCTCGAACATAACAAGGGCCTTACCTTTTTCGCCAATATTCATGTAAGCCTTTGCCAGGTATTGCACGGACTCTTTATTTTTAGGCATCAGGCGGTTTGCCTTTTCCAGGTTAAAGATCGCCCGCTCGTAGTTTTCCAGGTTAAAGTGCACTTTGCCCAGATTCAGGTAGGCGATGCCATACTCGGGATCGCGCAAAATGCACTGCTTGTAGTAGTCGCGCGCGCTCAGCAGATCGCCGGTATACTCATAGCTCACGCCCATCAGGTTGTACACATCCGAGCGGCTTTTATCCATGCGCAGCAACTGGTTGTAATAGTATGTTGAGCTATCGTATTGCTTCAAAAAGAAGAATGAATTGGCGAGGTAAAATATGGCAGGTGTATCTTCTTTATTGCTGCGCAGGTGGTACTGATAGCACATTACACTGCTGTCGTATTGCTCTTTGTTGTAGTAGTCGTTGCCCAGTGCCAGAAAATTATTGCGTAGCGATGGAACCTCTTTGGCGCCGGTACGTGAGAAGTTTGAAGTAGATATCGCCTTCATGCGTACCCTCGTTTTATTAGACAGGTCTTTGTTGCCGATAGAGTCGAATGTAGCTGCCAGGTAGTTAAGCACCTCCTTATCTGTAGGGTCTATGGCCACTGCTTTCTGAAAAGCAAAAACAGCCTCCATGAAGTTATGCTCATAGTAATTTACCATGCCCAGTGAGCGGTAGTAGTTGGCAGGGTAATTCTGTGCAGATGCAAAATAGGATCCACCCAGTATGAGTAATAGTAGTAGTAAATGTCTCATTCGAGGGCTGAATGTGTTCGTTCTACCACAATATTATAAATTATTGCGAATGCCTGTGTTTTTAATATGTTAAGGCATACAACAGCATTTGATTTATAAATCTACCGCTTCTACTTCGGTAGATTTAACAGTATTAAGGCTCTTATTGGCACCCCAGGAGAATACCTTTTCGAACAATGGCAGCCATTTATGGGTGCGGATCTTTGCCAGAAAGAATACCTCGTGTTCCTTCTCCTTTATGCCCAGTTCGGTTAGCAGTGTGTCGTGCTGCACAATCCCTGCACTGTGAAAAAGGTCTATCATACGGAAATACTCATTCACGTTGCCGCTCTCCAGCCTGCCCGCAAAATACATGGGCATAAACCAGCCAATCACATAGCAACTGGCGCTTATCACCTTACCTATTACATGGTACTTTATCTCGTACCATGCCGATATTTCTACGCCATACAGGTTCATCAGTTCCAGTACCTCTTTCCTATGGTACCACTCATCATCTTCTATTTGCTTTATTGCTTTTTTGTCGGATAGGTCATTAACAGCTGCGGCATGGCCCTGATAAGCAAAGGCGGCAGCTTTTTCTGCGGAATAGGCCATTTGGAGCAAATCGGCCAATTCTGCGGGTAGCTTTTTCATGGGTGGGAATTTAAGTGCAATGTTAGAAGTATATTTTCGGGTATAGGGTGTTTTTAGCAAATATTATTGCAACAAAACGTTGATGTATGCAGCAATTATTTCATTAGTTTTGAAGCATAACCGCACCAATTGAGCGCCACCACATTTTTCAGGAAAAATATGCAGCTATGGCTATACCTGTTGCTGTTTATTCCTGTAGCACTTTTTGCAGGGCTTATGTTTGTGAAAGTGTTGCCCTACCTGTCCTTTGAGCGGATGGTCAACTTCCTGTCTACCAAGACAAATGACACCCTGGACAACCCTACATTCCGCAAAGGATTCTATACCCATATCATCAGCAGCACCATTGTACTGTTTGCTGGCATTCCCCAGTTTTCGGCATTGGTAATAAAACGCTGGCCTGCAGTACACCGCTGGTCGGGCATGGTGTATGTGCTTGGATTATTGGCATTGGCGGCACCCTCGGGCATGGTGCTGGCATACTTTGCCAACGGAGGCCTGCCGGCCAAAACAGGCTTTGCCATGCAGTGCATAGTATGGTGGCTATGTACCTGGGTGGCCTACCGCAAAGTATTGCAGGGCGACTACCGCGGCCACATCATCTGGATGATAAGGAGCTTTGCTGTTACACTTGCGGCCTTTAGCCTGCGTACTGAAACTTATGCGCTGCACCACTTTTTCCATACCAAGCCGATAGAGACCTATGTAACTATAACCTGGATTTCGTGGACAGGCAATTTATTGATTGCTGAGTTCCTGATCAACTTTGGCTTAGACAAGTATCTGCTTAAACAGTATAAAACCAATAAAGAATGAAAAGCTATCTGAAAGGAGGCGTTGCCATTTTGGCTATTGCGGGCATTATTTACAGTTGCAATACCCAGCCTAAGATTGCCGCCAAGCCTGCGTCCACTTTGATAACGCACAAGGAGGCATTCGACACTATACAACTGGCGGAGTATGATTCCCTGCTGATAGATTCCCTGAATGCTTTGCCCATAGCCTACACCCTGTTGGATACAGCGGAAGCAAAAGAACTGATGAGCAATGTGGATGTTGTGGGTTTGATATCATCCCGTTATGATGGAGGAAGGATATACAATGGTTTTTTCGGAGAGGATAATTACAGGATAGAATTTTACATCAACAAGGTAGATAAGGATCCGGATAATCCATTACTAATAAGGGTTGCCGGCAAAACAAAATATAAAAAGCAGGTAACCCCTTTTGTAGGAACCATCACCCTGGAAAAAATTCTAGGATTCAGGGATCTGAGTTACGACTACCAGGAGTTTTTGCAATACCACGATTCGGGCGATGTTTATATGCTGGACACGTTACAGTTCAGTTATCATACACGCGGCTCATTTGTTTTTGCAGAGGATAAGAATGCAAAAGGCTCCGGTGTGTTTACCGGCAGTTTCTTTATGGACTTCCGCCAATCAGATGATCGGGAACTTCAGAATGGATATAATAAATATTACCTGAAGTATCAATCGGATAATGACACCAGAAAATCCGGCTTACTAATGGAGGGTGAGTGGGAAGACTACGCGCATAGTAAAAAGAAGCATGTGCTCGCTTCCCAGGACCTGTTCATATTTGCCAATGACATACTGGAAGACTTTAGCTTTGGTGAGCGCGAAATAGAAATAAACAAGAAGTACCACGCTTTGGGCTGGGACAACTACTGGGAGAATGAAGAGTGGTGGAATGATGAGGGGGATAAGAAAATAAAGGCTCAACTTTAAATTCACGGTCATGAAAAAAATTATCGGAATAGTATTTGGAAGCGTATTGCTGTATAGCTGCAACACCCAGCCCAAAACAGCTTCCATGCCTGTTTCTACAGTAATAGCGCACAAGGAGACTATGGATACCATTCCCATGCAGGCCATGGATTCTATTGTTAAAGATGTGCTGAAATCAACACCTGAAGGTTATGTGGAGTTGAATAAAAGTGATGCAACGGAACTATTGAGTAGGGTTGACATGGATGCACTGATTTCTTCTTTCCGCAGTGGAGATGTAGTATACAACGGTTTTCTGGGAGATAGCCACTACCGCGTAGAACTGTATTTGCAAACCGCAGTAAGTGACAGCACCAATCCCTTTCTGCTAAAAGTAAGCGGTAAGTCGCGTTACAAAAAGAACGTAACACCCTTTACAGGTACCATAGATATTGCACAGGTATATACATATAAAGATAAGTCTTTCGGGTACCAGTCTTTCCTGCACAAAAGGAAAGAAATGCGCCAAAGCTTTAAGGGTGACACCAGCATGATTTTTTACCATGCAAGGGGAACATTCAATTTTGCCGAAGATAACAGTGCAAAGGGTTCGGGCATTTTCAGCGGAAATTTGTTTATGGATTTCGGAAAGGATAAGCCTACCGTATTTTTCGACGAAGACGGTCCGGACGATAACTATAAAGTGAGATTCGGAAGTGAGAATAGCACCCGCAAAGCCGGAATATTGATGGAAGGGCAATGGCAGAGCTATGCGCACAACTCTGCCAAATCGCTGATAGCTGCAAAGAACATCTTTATGTACTCCAATGATATTATGGAAGAACTAATTTTCGGAGGCCGCGGTGTAGAAGTTAGCCTGAAGTATCGCTCACTTGGCTGGGACGATTACTGGAGCGGCGAAGAATGGTGGAATGATGCCGAACCTAAAGAGAAAGAAGTGGTGCGCTCAACCAACTAAGCTACCAGAAGATACTGTACAATGCTACCAGTATACCCAGTATAAGCAATGAGCCTGCAAGAAACGTTTTATCCGTTTTGAAAAGGCTGGTGTCTACCTCCAGGCCTTTGCCTGTTGCGGCACTCTTCGGTGTCGCTATGCTTATAATATACATGCCCGCAATACAGAACAGGAATACAAAACCCATACGGTCCATAAATGGTATCTCGTAGATGCCTTGGGCATTCGGGCCGGAGAAGCCTATAGTTGCAAGGGGTGAGAGGTCTACCAATTGCGGCAGGAACTTGAGCAGCACCGAAAACAAAAATCCACCAATAGTAGCAAAGAGGGCTGCACTGCTGGTTGTCCGCCTCCAGAAGAAGCCCATAATGAACATGGCAAAAATACCGGGGCTTACAAAGCCCGTATACTCTTGTATGTAGTTCAGTCCGCCCTTGTCTATACCCAGGTATGGCGCTATAATCACGGCAATGAGCATAGCGCTTACCACTACTACTTTGCCGGTTTTTACCTGCTGATTTTCATCGGCATTTTTATTGATGACCTTCTTGTATATATCAAGTGTAAAAATGGTGGCAATGCTGTTGGTTTTACCTGCCAGCGATGCTACTATAGCTGCGGTGAGAGCCGCAAAGCTCAACCCTTTCAATCCTGTTGGTAGCAGGTTCAGCAATACAGGATAGGCATTGTCTGCCGCCAGCTTTCCGTCCTTCATCATTTCGCTTTGGAAGTCACCCTGCTGGTACAGAAAGTATGCCGCAATGCCCGGCAACACAACTATTACGGGCATCAGCAATTTCAGGAATGCCGCAAACAGGATACCCTTGCGCGCTGTTGGCAGCGATGCACCCAATGCGCGCTGTGTTATGTACTGGTTGCAACCCCAGTAGCTGAAATTGGCAATCCACATACCGCCCAATAGGACAGTCATGCCGGGCATATCCAGGTAGTAGGGGCTATCGCGCTTTATGATCATGTGGAAGTGGTCGGGCGCATGTTGCAGCAACAGGTTAAAGCCATTGATGGCTCCACTGCTACCCATTTTTTCGGATACCAGATTTAGGGCGAGATAGGTAGTTACCAACCCTCCTAGTGTAAGAAAAAATACCTGGATAACATCGGTAAATCCAATCACCTTCATACCTCCCAATGTTATAAACACGGCAAACAACGCCAGGCCCATCATGCACAGCGAAAAACTAATACCGGATATAGTGCTTACCGCTAACGCGCCAAGGAAAAGGATAGACGTAAGGTTTACCACCACATAAAGCAGCAGCCAAAAAATAGCCATGATCATAGCCACCGTGTCATTGTAGCGAGTACTCAGGAACTGGGGCATGGTAAATATGCGGTTCTTCAGGTATACAGGCATGAAGAACACTGCCACCAGAATAAGCGTAGCGGCTGCCATCCACTCATAGCTGGCGATGGCCAGGCCCATGCCAAAACCCGCGCCGCTCATACCTATGAACTGCTCTGCACTGATATTGGATGCTATAAGCGATGCACCTATGGCAAACCAGGTGAGCGAGCCTTCTGCCAAAAAATAATCGTTGGAAGTTTCAGGGCCTTTTTTCTTTCGGCTGTATATCCAGTAGCCGTAACCTGCCACTACTACAAAGTAGAAAAGGAAAACAGCATAATCGAGGGCTTGTAGCTGGTGTTGCATCCGTAGATTTTAAGGGCTAATGTATATTTATTCCCATTATAATATCAAACGCATGTAAATTATGCTGTGGGTATAAGATTAGCTCTGTTTGGAATATTACGCATTAATCATAATTTCAATTTACAATTAAACAGAACATGATAAACAGATATGCTTATGCCCTGTTGCTTATGGCAATGGTTGGTATCTCTGCCTGCAAAAAAGACACAGGCGATAAAAAGGAAGAGATAATACCGCTGGATGTAAAGTACAATACTCCCTGGCCCACGTGGATCTTTGAGCATTGGGTATGGGAAGATGAAGGTACTACTGCCAGTGCCAGGCAAATGGTGGACGATTATCTGGCAAACGACATACCGGTTAGCGCCATCATTATAGATAGCCCTTGGGAAACAGGATATAATTCATTCAATTTCGATAGTACGCTATACCCCGATGCCAAAGGCATGATAGATTATTTCCATAGCCGTAATGTAAAAGTCATGATGTGGGCCACCGGGGTCATCAATCTGGACCAGCAACCGGAGTTTGACTATGCCCTCAGCCGTGGTTACTTTATGCAAAAATCGGCCTCTGATACATCGGGTACTATAAAATGGTGGAAGGGCAAGGGACGTTTGATAGACTGGTGGAACCCTGATGCTGTGGCTTGGTGGAAAACCCTGATGGACAGGACCCTGGCCTATGGCATAGATGGATGGAAAGTAGATGGCACCGACTTTGGCATGGGAGCATGCCCGTATTCCCCTGCCCAGGGCGCGCAAGTGTCGCGCAATGACTACTCTGCTAAATACTACAGGCTTTTCCAGGACTATACCAGGCAAAAGCTTGGTGGCAAACAAGTAATAACAGCGCGCCCGGTAGATAACTATGGCTACGATGCCGGCGGTTCTGTAGTATCCTTTACCCCGGTTGATATGAACTACTGCGGCTGGGTAGGTGACCAGGATGCAACATTTGATGGTTTGAAAAAAGCGCTCAATAATTTTTACTACTCCTCAATAGAAGGCTATATGGCTTTTGGCTCCGATATAGGTGGATACAGGGAAGATAACACTGCACCTCCATTGATGCGCACTAAGGAATTGTTTGTGCGTTGGGCACAACTGGGTGCTTTCTCACCTATTATGGAAAATGGCGGCGGCGGTGAACACAGGCCTTGGAAGTTTGATGCACAAACGCTGGATGTCTACCGCAAGTCCACCAAAATGCACCACCAGCTTACAGACTATTTTATGCGCAACAGCATGACTTACTACAATACCAAAAAATCGCTGATGTCATTCTTCAACAAAACCGATTATAGCTATTTGCTGGGGCCGGACATTTTTGTAGCACCAATACTGAGCCAAAGCAATACGGTAACAGTTAATTTCCCGGCAGGCAGCACCTGGGTTTACTTGTACGATAAAACAAAGGAGTATGCCGGTGGCACTTCGGTAACAAGGGACTTCACTATAGAGGAGTATCCAGTATTTATTAAAAAGGATGCTGCTGTATTAAATGAATTGAAAACATTATAGCGCCTTTTACCTAACGCACATAAAAAAGCCACCTTGAATGCAGGGTGGCTTTTTTATGTATAGGACTTTTCTTCATTAGAATTCAATAATCACTGTATTGAACGCGTCATTGGTAAGCTCGTATGAATAGATAATTTTAGATGTGCTTTTGCCGGATTCTTCTTCAGGCTCCATATATATATCTATAGTAACAGCGCTCGCAGTTCTGTCAATATTTTTGGCTATGTACTTTTTGAAGCCGGGAACCTTAAAAATGATACGGGTTGGATCTCCCAATTCATCCTTTTTAAGCGCCATAGCATATTTTCCTGTCTTATCCATGGCTGCATCATCCAATTCTTCGCCCATCTTATCCAGGTTCATGCGTGTATCCAAAATAGGCTGCCCAGTCTTGGCATTATAAACTGTACCCGATATCACCAAAATATCCGGCTTGGCAAAGGCAGCAGTTGCAATAGTTTGCGGTGAAGAATCGGTAGTTTTGGCAGTTTCCTGAGCGGATAACTGAGTGCCAAATGTAGATAGGATAAGTCCCAGTGCTACAGCGAAAGAAAAAATACGGTCCATGGTTGACTCCTTTATATTGATGTTAAAAAATGACTGATTTGAACTTGTGGGGTGGAATTGTATAATTTTCGTGATTTTGCGAATATTCGCTATTTATAAAATTACGCTATCTTAAACCGCACTGCGAAAATAACGAATAACTCGTACATGTATTTTAAAACATGACAATATTTCCTATAAGAATTGTTAAAGGAGAAAAGTAATATGCTTGGGATATGCCCTGCACACATTAAAAGCAACAATAAAATAAGATGATAACGCTAATTCAACCTTTTGCCGCCTACCTGCAGCTCATTCTGGTTGACGCTGAAAGTCCATTTCAGCTTGCCCTTGCGGCTATAGCAGTACATGGTGCAGACACGGTTGCCCGGCTCACCGCTTACTTCTATTTTGCCAAAGTTGTGTCCCCCAACTTTGGTTCCTTCTATCCGGTTAGGATTCTTGTTCATTTTGAACAAGCGAAGTGGTAGAGAAGGGGCGGTAAGGGCAGAACAGGAGTAATCATACATGGGATAGCTCTTCCATTCCTTTTTGCACAGCTCTGTGAAGTGCATATCGCCCGAAAGGAAGATTACACCCTTGATGTTATTGGTAGCAATGAAATTAAGCAACAGATTGCGCTCTACAATATGCTCTATGTATTTTTCGCCAAAAGCAAGCTCGCTTAGTACCTGAGAGCCTATAGCTATAAACTTGAATGCGGCGGTGCTGCTCAATAACTGCTGCTTCAGCCAGTCCATCTGCACCTCGCCCAGCATGGAGGAAAGTGTATCGTGCCTGTCGCCACGGAAGAAGCGGTCATCCATCATAAAGAACTCAGAATCGTGGCGCTTGAACTTAAAGAAATTACCCCCCAGGGAAGCCTCCTCCGGATAGGTATTTGGCCAAAAGCCCTTGAACACTTTCAAGGCAGAGTCTTTCAATGCAAAAACTGAATAGCTATCGTTTGGCCCGAAGTCATGGTCATCCCAAATGGCATAGTTGGGTTGGTTTGCCAGCATTTTGCGGATGGTGCTGAACTTGCGGCGGACATTCATCTGCTTGCGGAACATGTTGTTGTAGTTCTTATAGTCCTTGCCCAGCATATACGTATTATCGCCCAGCCACAGCATAAAGTCGCCATTGCGCTTGCGCATTTTGTTCAGGATCTCGTTTTTGAAACCGGGGAAAATGAAACGGAAGAAACCTGTTTCGGATAAAAGGCAAGAGCCCAAAAGGAAGTTGAAATCCTTTACCGGCGCATCGGAAGGTGTAGTAAACGAATATTTGGTATTGGAACCTTTTTTGTCCCCTTCAATATTTACCAGAATATTATAGGTATGCTCCGGTTGCAAACCTTTGAAGGTCATGGTAAGCGCTACATCGCCCTTATTGTTACTGATATCATGATGTGCTACCGGGTAGTAGACCTTCTTTTCGACGCTGTCACTCAATATCAGCACATTATTTCCTGTACCGCGATAGCCGATCCACACCTTGGCAGAAGTGGGCGTTACAGACCCGACAACAGGTGGCGCCAATAGCTTTGGCTTTATATCCTGAGCAAAAATATGCGTGGTAATCAGCAGTAAAAACAGGAGAAAATGGGGACGAGCAAACATAATGTGCTAAAGTATACGTGCTAAAGGGTATTGCAAAGGAAATTTTATTAATGTGCCATATTTTTTTAATTTTCTGAAAAATTAAAACCATGAACTGCAAAATCCTATTGGCCCTATTGACTCTATTTTCATTTTCTGCAATTGCACAAACCGATGAAGAGATAGAAAAGAAGTTTTCTAAGGCCGATAAACTGACACAAGCCAACAAAACAGAGGATGCTGAAAAATTACTTACCGAATTTGCGCAGCAATACCCCGGTTCTGCACAAATATGGGACAAGCTGGTAACGCTGCAACTTGACATTTACCAAAGCAAAACATCCTTGGACGGGTTGTTTGGGAATATGGAAGTAACTACAAAAAGCGCTGATGGAAAGGAGTTAAAGAATGATTCTACCACTGAAAAATTCAAGGACTTTTTCAAAACCTTTAAACCCTCTGACCTATACCTGAACAACAATCTACTGCTAAGTTGCAGAAAGGCTTGCCAGTATACAAATGAAGCCTACGTAGCTTCCATAGTAATCCGGAACAAGAAAATAGATAAACCCAACAGTGCATATAAAAATGATGCTATTAAATATTTTAACGCAGCAGAGCAAGAATTTGCAGCCAGAAATTACAACAAGGCAGCTACGCTTTACCAAAAAGCACTGGATGCAGACCCATCCTTTTATAAGGCAAAACTGTATTTGGGTGATGTGTACTACATGACCAAAGAGTATGATAAGGCAATCACGGCCTTTAAAGAAGCGGTTCTCATAAGTCCTACTCTGTTGGAACCAAGAAAGTACCTGAGCGATGCCTATTCCAACTCAGGCATGTATAAAGAAGCTTTCGATGCCGGAGTACAAGCCCTTATGGCTTACCCCGATGCTACTATGTTTGCCAAGGTTGAAATAATAGGTAGAAAGAGAAATGTGCCAATAGACTTCCATTGGATGAAAAGGGGAGTATTGCCCAACAGTATGGATGAATCATACGCCATAACTGCTAAAGACGCCCAGCCTGAAAAGGCAGAAGGAGCTTGGAAGCTATATCAGGAGGCTAAAAATGAAATCGCAAAAACCTGCAATGACAAGGGAATAGTGCCAGAGGCAAAGGACAATAAAGCCAAATACCTGGAGGTTTTCTCCTGGGACTATATGTTGACCAAAACCAACGATCCTCAATTTGACTTTGCAAAGAAAATGCAGCAAAAGGGCTTCCTGGATTGCTACGCTTTGCTTTCGTGCTTTCACAACGATTTCTACGATCAGTTCAGGGACTTCAGCGACAATAACAAGGAGAAAATCCAACAGTATATAGCCCTACTGCAAGAGGAAAGCAAAAGATAAGCACATACCCGGGTTTTCCCATTGTGCTAATTTCATTACTTACTTAATTCAGTTTCAGCAACTTGCTCCTTCATTTTACTAAAGGAGATTTGCGCCTGCACGTATAACGGGTAGCATTCCACACTGTTTAACTTTTGGTATGGTTCTTGTTCTCTATGCATAGCTTAACTTCACCCTCTTGATTTTTGCGGACGTTGAGTTTATATTGACGCTGAATCTAATGTAAGAGAACACGAATTGGAAAATGCCCGCAACATACTGTTTTGGGAAAAACGGAGTGCTACAGATGCACCGGACGCACAGGCGCTGATACAGATCTTTGAATCTGCAGGCATTGCCTTGCTGATGGTGAATAAGCAAAATGAGGTATGCTATGCATCGCCCGCTCTGGTTCGCATTGTTTCGGATAAGCAGATCAAAATCAACTTCCTGAACCTGCTGCAATACCAGCACTGTGGCGGGGAGCGTATTTCCATATTTACCACGCAGGGCTCCCATATTTCCATCCAGTCATTTTTCAATAATTGGCATGGCGAGCAAACGGCCTGCTTTGTTTTGAATGAAACAGCAGAACCAACACAAGTTGCACGAAAAAGCGAAATAGCCTCGCTACAAAGCACCATAGCTCAGTTGCATACGCCAGTATTTATCTTTAAGAATGAGGTGCTTTTTGATGCCAACGGACCCGCACAGGCATGGCTTGACATTTCTACCATCGACTTTGGGCAGAAGCATTTTCAGCACCTGTTTGGCAAGATAAAGCATAGCGTAGCACAAAATACGCTAGCTTACCTGACGGATGCCGTAATAGCCAAAGCAGATGTGAAATCGGGCACCCACCAGCACGAGCAGGCATCGCTATGCATCAATAAACAAAGCTTGGATGGCGCGGTATACCAAATAGTAGAAATACTACCAGCCGCAGAAGAGGTGAAAAGCGATGACCAGAAAATGAGCGCGCATGAGGTAATGACCATGGCATCGCATGACCTGCGCGAACCTGTGCGCACCATACTGAACTATACGCAGCTGACCCTGGACAAAATAAAGAGTGGCAAATACAAGCAGGCAACGGAATATGCGGAGCTAACCAAGGAGACAGCGCGCCGCATGGACTCGCTGCTTAGCGACCTGAAAACGCTGGTAAGCATAGACGAAATACAGAAAGACCTGGTTACGACCTCGCTGACAGCATGTGCTAAAGATGCCTGCAAAGAACTGGAGAAAGAAATAAAAGCGGCCAAGGCAGAAATAAATATTGCGGATATGCCCAAAGCAATGGTGCACCCGAAATACTTTACCATGATGCTAAAGCTACTGATAGAGAATGGAATTAAGTTCCATAAAGAAGATAAGCACCCGGTAATAGATATAGCCGCAGAGCAAAGCGAAGATGGACTGCTGGTATGCATACGCGACAATGGCATCGGCATCAGCAAAAAATACCACAACACTATCTTCGACCAATTTAAACGATTGAACAGGGTAGACCTTTACCCGGGCAATGGATTGGGGCTAACCATCTGCAAGAAAATAGCAGAGCTGCATGATGCCACTATAACGCTCGACTCTGTACCGCAAATAGGCAGCAGCTTCTACATTCACCTGAAGGGCTAAAAGACGTATTAAACACTTTTGTACATCTCCATTATCTTGTCGAGCATGGTGCTCCATGCATACTTCGACTTTTCCGCCTTTATATAATCACGGAATACAAACTCCTTGTGGTTGGTATAAAAGTCTACTATGGCATCTGCTATAGACTGAGGATTTGGCTCTGTAACATAGCCCACCTTGCCATTTGGTACAATCTCCGGCAGGCCACCTACATTGGTTACCAGCATAGGCCTGTTGAAGTGGTAGCATATTTGCGTAACACCGCTTTGGGTAGCATGCTTATACGGCTGCACCACCATATCGGCAGCGCAGAAATAATAGCGCACCTCGTCGTCCGATATAAACTGGGTTTTTAAGATAAGTTTATCCGCTACACCCAGTTCCTTTATCATATTGGTGTATAGCTCTTCGTTCGAGTAAAACTCCCCTGCCACTATCAGCTTAAAGTTGAGGTTGCGCACGCGCTCATCTGTAAGTGCCTGCAGCAGCAGGTCCAGGCCCTTGTAATCACGTATAAAACCAAAGAACAAAAGGTAGTCGGAGTTTATCTCCAGACCTAAGTGCTTGTATGCCTCTGCCTTATTTACCACTTCGCCAAAGTTGTCGAACAACGGATGCGGCGAAAACAGGCGCGGCTTTTTGGTGTCAAAAATATCCAGGTCTTTCAGCACGCTTTCGCTCATGGCTATAAAGGCATCTACACCACCTACAAAATATTTTGAAAGTATATTATCGCCTATGCGCTTTTCGTGCGGTATTATATTATCAAGAATGGCCAGCACCTTGGTCTTTTTGTTGCGCTTTGCCAGGCGGCATATAGTGCCCAAAGCCGGAGCCATAAAGGGCAGCCAGTATTTTACAATCAGCAGGTCGGCATTCAGCTTCGCAATTTCTTTGCCCACCGATAGCCAGTTCAGTGGATTTACAGAGTTTACCTTAACGTGTATGTACAGATCATCGGGTGCCGGCTGGTCACTGTATTGCGTAGTGCCGGGAAAAAGGAAGGACGGGTATTGCAGGCTGAATGTATATATCTGCACACTATGCCCCTGCTTTATAAATTCCCTCGCCAGGCGCTCGTTGTAAGCAGCCAGTCCACCACGCAGCGGATGGGCAGAACCCAATATTATTACTTTCATAAAATCCTCTGTTTAGTTGTGGTTTCTAAGATACCTAAGAGCTGATTAAATAACCTCGCGCACATCATACTGGTTCTTATCTGCTGCACTGCGCGAAACAAGTTCTGCCAAAAATCCGGTTAGGAACAATTGAACACCAATAACTATGGCCAGCAAGCCAAAGAAGAAAAGCGGACGCTCCGTCATGCGATACTGGGCAAAAAATATCTTCGCAAATATCAGGTAGATGGAAATGCACATACCTATGAAAAAGCTCAACACGCCGAAGCCCCCGAAAAGGTGCATAGGGCGTTTTGAGAATTGGGTAATGAACATTACGCTCAGCAAATCAAGGAATCCGTACAGGAACCTTTCCAAACCAAATTTGGTAACGCCATATTTACGCGCCTGATGCTGCACCACTTTCTCGCCTATGTTGGAGAATCCCGCACGCTTGGCCAGTACTGGGATGTAGCGGTGCATTTCGCCATATACTTCCACGCTTTTTACCACGTCGTGCTTATAGGCCTTTAAACCGCAGTTAAAATCGTGCAGGTAAATACCCGTCATAGCACGGGTAGCCGCGTTATATAATTTTGTAGGCAATGTTTTAGTAATCGGGTCGAAGCGCTTTTGCTTCCATCCGCTTACCAGGTCAAAATTATCTACCGTAATCATTTTATATAATTCAGGTATTTCATCGGGGCTATCCTGCAGGTCGGCATCCATGGTTATCACCACATCACCGTTTGCCGCTTCAAACCCTGCGAATAAAGCAGCGCTTTTGCCATAGTTGCGACGAAAACGAATGCCCCTTACCGTGCTATATTCTTTGCTTAATAATTGAACCACCTGCCAGGACTTATCCTTGCTGCCATCATCTACCAATATCACCTCATAAGAGAATGAATTGGCTTTCATAACACGGTCTATCCATGCCAGCAATTCGGGCAGGGATTCTTCTTCATTAAACAATGGAACAACAACAGATATCTGCATCTTACTTATATAAATTTTGTGGATCGGGGGCACTGCTATCGCGGCGAACAAAAGCAGCTATCAATAGCGATAAAATTGTATTGAATACCATAGCCGACAATATACCTATGCCGAAAGACTTTAGCGTAGGCGTATAGTCCTGCTGGCGTACCCTTTCCAAGGCCAATTGTATCTGATCTTCCGGGGTATTGAATTTCTCCATCATAGTTTGTGTATTTTCTATCGCTGCCTGCTTTATCATATCGGGTAGAGAAGGGTCGATGTATTTAAACAGGATAACAGAGAAAATATTGTGAAGGACAGAACCAACTGCCCCTATAATAAAAACCGTAAGTAATGCCTGGCCAAAACTGTTATACCCTCCTATTTCTTTGCGGTAGGTAATACCACCGTAAATCATAAGGAATAAAAGAGGCAGGTAAAAAAGCATGGCTGTCCAGGTAGCCAGCGAAGATGGGCTTACAATATAAAATATCATCTGAAGCCCGATTACAGAAAGCGCGCCCAAAAGACCGAATTTAATAGCTGTACCCATAGCCTTTATTTTTTAGTTTAGATGAAGCTTGTTTTTGTTGATTACCCCAATCACCTTTCCTGTAAAGGTAACTCCTGCAAATGGCGTATTCTTCGATTTTGACTGAATATCATCCACACTGAACTTCCATTCGTGTGTTGGATTAAACAGTGTAAGGTCTGCTACAGCGCCTTCTTCTATGGTTGCCGCAGGTAGCTTTAGCAACTTACGGGCATTGGTAGCAAACAGGTCCACCATTTTTTCGGCAGATACGCGCTTGCCCAATATAGTATTGGCAGCGGCATAGCTGCTCTCCAGTCCTACCACCCCAAAATCTGCCTTATCAAACTCCAGTTTTTTACAATCGTCTTCGTGCGGCTGATGCTGCGATGTAATGGTGTCAATAACCCCATCCTCTATTCCTTTTACCAGGCCATTGATATCTTCCTGTGTGCGGAAAGGCGGATTCACCTTATAGGCAGTATCATAATCACCTACTACCGTATCTTTGAACCACAGCTGGTGCGCATTTACTGAGGATGTAATATTCAACCCTTTTTTCTTAGCACCTTTAATCAGCTCTACCGATTTTTTCAGCGATATATCCAACAGATGCAGGCGCGAAGCTGTATAATCCAGCAGGTACAGGTCGCGGGCCACGCTTAGTTCTTCTGCCAGTGCAGGCAAGGCAGGTAATCCAAGCAGGGTACTGGTAACGCCCTCGTGCATTACCCCGTTTTTGCTAATGCTCTTATCCTCGGGATGCAACATCAACAAGCCATCAAATGCTTTGATATACAACAAGCCGCGCTCTACCGTTCCCGCGCTTGGGCTGGGTTTCAACCCATCAGAAAAAGCTACTGCCCCGCCGCTGTACATATCGTACAGCTCGGCCAGTTCTTTGCCATTATTGTCCTGGGTAAATGCACCTACAGGATGCACCTCTACCACATTATCGCCCGATTGTTTTCTTACATATTCCACCAGCGACTTGGTTTGCACCACAGGCTGTGTGTTTGGCATTACGCAAACATGCGTAAAGCCACCTGCTGCTGCTGCTTTGCAGCCACTTTCTATGGTTTCTTTATGCTCCAGGCCCGGCTCTGCAAAAAAAGCATTGAGGTCGACCCAGCCTGCAGAAATATGCAAGCCTTTGATGTCAAGTTCTTTGGTTTTACCCGAATTTTGCAGGTTTGAGCCAATTTTTTCAATCTTGCCATTAACAATGGAAATGTCTTTAACCGTATTGTGATGCTTAGATTCGGTAGCAATTATGCGCGCATTGCGGATGAGTAGATTCATTGATTTCTTTTACCGAAATACGAATATAGCAGATTTTGGCAAGGTGCCACAAAGCGGCTTTATAATCAGTTGTTTTTCAGGAAACTGATGAGGCCGGGGAAGTAGTGCTGCTGGTCGTCCCAAAAGCAAAGGTGGCTACCCTCGGGGCAATAGAGGTAAGTGCCCTTCTGTACCTTTTTACTGATCATTTCCATGGCCTCCGGGTCCATACTGTCGTAGCGCGCACCTATGGAGAGTGTAGGTATATGTATGGTTTTCAGCTGTTCCGTAACATCCCAGCCCCGGAGCCTGCCACCTGGCACAAATTCGCTCGGACCCTGCATCATTACATAAATAACCGGGTTCATGTGCTTAAAAGTGCGCTTAACGGGGTCCGGCCACTCCGCTGCCGGCATGCGGCATATATGCTTTGTATAAAACTCATTGGTCACCATTTCCTGGTATACAGGATCAAAAAATTTGTTCTCCTTTTCGTAGGCAATAAGCGAGTCGAGCAAGGTTGGCCTCAACTCGGCGCGCAGTTTTTCATTGTACTTACCGTATTCGGTAAAGCTGGGCATCATATTGGATATTATCAAGCCCTTGATGCTGTCCTGGTATTTGAGCGCATACTGCATGGCCAGTATACCGCCCCAGCTTTGCCCCAGCACGTAGCCATTTGTATTGTTTAGCCCAAGCGCTATGCGCACCTGCTCTACCTCTTCGACAAACCTGTCCAGCGTCCACAGGCTGCTATCGGTCGGCTGGTCGCTGTAGTACGAACCCAATTGGTCGTAGTAGTAAAACTCAATCCCCTCTTTAGGTAAAAAACTTTCGAAGCTTTCGAAATACTCGTGCGTAATGGCCGGTCCTCCGTGCAGCAGCAAAACTTTTATTTTTGGGTTATTGCCAAAGCGCTTGGTCCAGACCTTGAACGTGCCCACCGGCGTCTCTACAGGAATCATGCGGATGCCGCCTGATGCAAAGCCCTCTTCTTTGAAATCCAGATAGGATGAAGATTTAAGTTCCTCCTGATGTGCTTTATCGCGGTTGCAGGCAGTAAGGGATAACAGAAGAACTAAAGCGAGTATATGGTAGAAGCGCATAACATATTTTTTATTGAACAGAAATGTTTTTGTTGACCCTTTTTAGCCAATAAGGCAATACAAACGCGCCGGCTATAAGGTAAAGATAGTAACTGAAAACACGCCAGATAGTGGCAACTATTGCAGATAAGCCAACAGGAATGAACTCGCAGTTCATAGCCATGAAGCTAAGCTCTGCAAGACCGCTGGCACCAGGCGTGCTGGGAACAAGCAAGAATGACCACAATACATACTGCCTTGTAAATATCTCTCCCATATTGAGCGCAGCGACATTATCGGAGAAAGCGTAAATAACTGCATTGGCCAAAGTGTAGCGGCTAACCCAGGATATGAGTGTGGCCAGCGAAATGCGTATCCAGAATACAAGAGGCTTAGAAGAGAAGGTGGAAGAAGTAATTACTAAATCATCGCCCAGATTGTACAAGCCGTTTTTAAACCGCGACAGCCACCGGATATCGCCCAGCCAATGGAACAGGCGTTGCGCTGTTTTTGGGCTGATGAATAAACCGAAGGTAAGTATCGCCGTAAACAAAATCATCACTACATAAACTATCCAAGCCCCGTGCGATAGTGAACGCAGCCCCTGCAATATGGCATGATCTTGAAGGTCCGGGCATACGGCATTTACAATAAAGAGCGACTTGCCATACACCGCAAACAACACGCTGAAAACACCTACATAAGCCAGGTTGTCTAAAATAGTGGTGAGCATAATGGTGCCTACAGTGCGGCCATAGGATATACCCTCCCTGCGGAGTATAAAAAGCGCCAGCGCTATGCCACCCACAGCGCCCGGTGTGATGGCACTGCCGTACTCCCACAGCAATATTACCTGTAGCGATACCCACCAGCCGAGATTGCCGCCTGTGATTTCACGGATGCGGTACATATAAGCTAAGTCCCGGGCTATAACCACCAGCGCCGCTAATATCAACCCTTGAATCAACTGCGGTGTAATGCTGATGCTGCGGAAAACAGCCAGGTCGAAATTGGTGTAAATAAGGTAACCGGAAACACCAACGCTTAGCAGCACAGGTATCAAAACCTTTGCCAGCGAAAAAGTAGGTGCCTGTTCCTGATGACTCATGGCGGCAAAGGAACTTTTTTTATACAAAAAACCGTGCAAATTGACGGGAAATAACACTCTTTAAATAGAATTGCCCGTAGCACATAAACCAACTAATCGAAGCTGTTAGCATAAATGGCTTAACTTTGCCCCGTGTTTTTCTTCAATATACCAATCGACGGACAAGGCAATTTCAAAATGGTTGCCAAAACAATTTTCGGACTGGAAGAGCTGTGCGCTACCGAGCTGCGCAAGCTTGGCGCCGAAAATGTAGCTACCCATAAACGCGCAGTAAGCTTTGAGGGCAACCTGGGCGTAATGTACAAAGCCAACCTACTGGTGCGCACCTGCCTGCGCATACTGGTGCAGTATGCCGAGTTTGATGTGCGGAACGAAAATGACCTGTACGACAAGTTTCACAACATACCGTGGGAACACATAATAGATGAAACCGATACGCTGGCAATAGACACGGTATTGAGCACTGAGCTGTTCAACCACTCACAGTTTATATCGCAAAAAGCTAAAGACGGCATAGTGGACCGTTTCAGGAACCAGACGGGCATAAGGCCATCGGTGGACCTGGACAACCCGACCATACGCATACACATACACGTAAACGCCGATAATAAATGTACCGTGGCGCTGGATAGCTCCGGTGACTCGCTGCACAAAAGAGGCTACCGCGAAAAGACCAACCTGGCACCAATAAATGAAGTTTTGGCCGCAGGCCTGATACAACTAACTGAATGGGACAGGCAAAGCACCTTTATAGACCCGATGTGCGGCTCTGCTACCATATTGATAGAGGCCGCCATGCTGGCAGCAAACATTCCTTCGGGCTACCACCGCGAAAGCTACGGTTTCCAGAACTGGCGGAAATTACTGGCGTATGAGGAGAATATGTGGCAAACCATATTTGATGCCGCGGTGGAACGCATAGACACCAAAGACCTGGCCCTGTATGGCATAGAACTATCGCCAAACGTAGCCCGCAAAGGCAAGGAGAACGTGAAACGCTCTAAGACAGAGGACATGATAAAGATACGGAATGCCGACTTCCTGGAGTCGGATGTGCCGCCAATAGCAGGACCAAAGCCGGTGCTGCTGATGAACCCGCCATACGGCGAGCGTATGGTGAAAGATGATGTGTGGGAACTATACCACGAAGTGGGCGATACTTTCAAGAAAAAATACAAAGGTTTTGATTGCTGGATAATCAGCTCTAACCTGGAAGCACTGAAGAATGTAGGCCTACACCCTACGAGGAAAATACAGGTATACAACGGTCAGCTGGAATGCCGCTTCATGAAATTCAGCATATACGATGGCAGCAAGAAAAGGCCTAAAACAGAGGGTGAAAACGCTACTGATTCAGAAGTTGTATAGATTTGTACCTTTAAATTGTATTCATGCCAAGGCTTCTCGCTAAGTTTATATCCTATATTTTCCACCCGCTGCTGTTTTCTACCTATGCTACTATTTGTATCATATTGGCGATACCGCACCTGTTTGGCAACTATACGCCAAAGGCACAGGGGCTATGGGTGATACTGGTATTCCTGCTTACGTTTATTTTTCCTGTAGTATGGTTATTGATGATGAAAAAGCTGCAACTGGTATCGTCGCTGGAGCTGGATGACAAGAAAGAGCGCATTATACCATACATAGCTACGGCAACATTTTACATGTGGACGTACCGCATGTTTCACCCAAGCCCGAGCAATGTGCAGTTCTCGAACGAGCTTATCTCCATTATGCTATTGGGTGCTGCTATATCCATCTTTATCGGCTTCTTTATCAATATCTTTTTGAAAGTGAGCCTGCACGCTATTGGCGTTGGTTCTTTCTTTGCGGTAACGCTCATTATCCTGAAATACTCTGACTACAACCTGACACTGCTGATTATTGGTTCGATAATAGTAGCTGGTGTAGTGGGTAGTGCGCGTGTGGCACTTGGCGCACATGAGCCTAAGGAGGTATTCCTCGGCTACCTGGTAGGATTTACGGGACAGTTCATCGCATTTAATGTGATACCGATGTTTGCTTAAAGCAAGGCGGAAATAATTAAAAGTCTTCTATTTTATTGAAAAGTAACCAACTCTTCGAACTCTGCTTTCACAGTTTCTAAATGTTGCTGCTGTTCAGATTCTGTCCATTTGAATGTGTCGGCCAGTATTTTGTTTGCCGTAGCTATATAAGCTGCCGAGGCAGGCCTGTTGAAGAATACATTACCACTGCGGCGTATAAAGAAATCTTCCGGTGTGTACACCATTTCGTTGTCTATCACATACTTCAGTTCGCCCAGCCATAAGCGTTCATCGGCCGCATGGCTTGGGAATGCAGCAGCATTTTCCAGCAACTGTTTCAGGTTGCTACCGTAGCGCTGGAACAGTGTTTCCAAGCGGACAGTATTGTATTCTTTTCCGATGGCTTTTAGCTGATTGAAGCTATTGGTTACATCCTCTTCGCTTTCAAACTTGCCTCCGCTAAGGCGGTAGTTGGCAGTAAGGCAGGCATTCTTTTTAAGCACCAAAGTACGTGCCACTATATCTACCACTTTCTCGGCCATCAGGCGAAAGCCCGTAAGCTTGCCACCGGCTATGGATATAAGTCCTGAGTCAGAGATAATAATTTCATCCTTACGCGAAAGCTCCGATGGCGATTTGCCATCTTCATGTATCAGCGGGCGCAAACCTGCCCAGCTGGATTCTATATCCGCTTGTGTAAGCTTCGCCTTCGGGAAAATCTTGTTGGTGGCAGCCAGTATGTACTCCACATCTGCTTTGGAAGTACGCGGCCTGTTTATGTCCTGGTTGTACACCGTGTCCGTAGTACCTACATAGGTAATGCCATTGCGCGGTATGGCAAATATCATACGGCCATCACCCACATCGAAGTAGGCAGCCTGCTTCAATGGCAGCTTGCTGTAAGGGAACACTATGTGCACGCCTTTGGTCAGCTGTAGTCTTTTCCCTTTCAGGCTGTTGTCTTCTTTCCTCAGTTCATCTACCCACGGGCCAGCAGCATTCACCACTTTTTTGGCGCGGATGGCGATGGTGTTTTTGCCGATAGTATCCAGGGCGTTAACGCCAGTTACTTTACCCTCTTTATCTTTTATAAAAGAATCGGCACTGCAATAATTCAGCAATACGGCACCTTCTTCAAAGGCACTTTTGCCCAGCTCTATTACCAGTCGAGAATCGTCGGTGCGGTATTCGTAATACAATCCTCCGCCTATCAGGTCATTTTCGGTAAGCAATGGTTCTGCTGCCAGTGTTTCCTCTTTGCTAAGCATACGACGGCGCTCAGCACTCTTGACACCTGCCAGCACATCGTACACAAACAATCCCAGGGAACTGCTCTGCTTGCCCAGGGAGCCATTCTTCACAATCGGCAGCAGCATTTTTTCGGGTATTACCACGTGGCGGGCATTGCGGTACACTATGGCGCGCTCGCGGCCCACATCCTTTACCAGCTTTATTTCCATCTGCTTCAGGTAGCGCAAGCCACCATGTATCAGCTTGGTAGAGCGGCTGCTGGTACCAAAACCAAAGTCATTTTTCTCTATCAACGCCACTTTGATGCCGCGCAGGGCAGCGTCCAAAGCTATGCCACAACCCGTGATACCACCGCCTATTACAAGTAAATCATATTCCGTTTCAGCTAACTGTTGTATAAACTGCGGACGATTTAACTGCGAAAAATTCATTGTTGTATTTCTTTTACCTGTTCTAAAACCACCTTGTACGCTAACCTCCTCTGCTTAGTTATTGGAAAATTTGCCTGAGTCCTTTTCCTTTTTTGCTTTCACTATAGGAAGCTTCAGCTCCCTGAACTCATTAAAATCGGCCAACACGGCACGTATGATATGGAAATCGTTTCGCTTGAAGATAGATGCGCCCGTCATAGCGTTGTTTGCATTGTCTGCTATTATATAAATATTCATATCTATGCTCAGGTCCTGCGTCAGTGCCTCCACATCATCCAATGTGATATTGGTAGAGTCCTCCAGATGCTCTGCGGCAAAGTCCTCTTCGCTGCGCACATCTACCAGGTAAAACTCATCGAAGTTGTAATCTATTTTAAACTCATCGGCATCTATGGCAATCAATAAGTCCGTCTTCAACTGTGCGGAAGTAGCTACATCTATATAACCCTTTATCCCACCGAAGCCTGTTTTCGCTATTTCGCGGATAACAGGAATGGCGTCGTCGGCAATAATGATAACAGTTTGTTCATCTTCTACCACTGACTGAAAAACAGGCAGGAAGCTAGAACCCCATGCGATATTGATAGCACCCTCCGGAAAGCTATCGGCAAATAAGTCGGGTGTACGTGTATCTATAAGCAGCGTGCCTTCATCTATGAGCTGCTGCGTTTGCTGTAAAGTAAGTTGTTGCATATAATTTGTAAAAAAGCAGGGCAAATGTACTGTTGTTTGCTGTGCTTTTTTGAAGATGAGATTTCTATTTAACGTATAATAATGACTATGAACTGATTGTATGAAAAACAGCAACATAAAACGCCGGAAAAACACAATTGACGTAACGTTATAGATAAGCACGCTTCATATATATGGGGAAATAGAGGTCTCCTCTTTATAGAAAATACTGATATGAGGGCGGTTTGATTCGGTTTTGTGCTATATTCTTTTATTTTTGCGCTCCTTTAATAAAAAATTTACACTTTTTGTTGAAAGGGATATCAAAAACAAATTATAACTAACACATGGAGAATCTGATTTACATCCTTCCCCTTTTTGGCGTAATAGCCCTGATTTATATGGCCGTGCTGAGCAGCTGGGTAACCAAGCAAGATGCAGGCGATAGCAAAATGCAAGGAATTGCTGATGCTATAGCAGATGGCGCAATGGCATTCCTGAAAGCCGAGTACAGGATATTGGCAATATATGTGGTAATAGCAGGCACAGCACTGGGCGTATTGTCGCAGATGCCAAGCGTAGCAGCACACAGCAGCATACTAATAGTAGTGGCATTCGTAATCGGATGTTTCTTTTCTGCTTTGGCAGGTTTTATCGGTATGCGCATAGCTACCAAAGCTAACGTACGTACTACACAGGCAGCAAGGACATCACTTGCACATGCACTTAAAGTATCTTTTGCAGGTGGTACTGTAATGGGACTGGGTGTTGCGGGTCTCGCAGTTATCGGTCTTAGCACATTGTTCATCGTGTTCTTTACCATGTTCATAGAAAACGGTGTGTACACCTACGACTCTATGACCAAGGTACTTGAGGTATTGGCAGGTTTCTCTTTGGGAGCTGAGTCAATCGCCTTGTTTGCCCGTGTAGGTGGTGGTATATATACCAAAGCTGCTGACGTAGGCGCTGACCTGGTAGGTAAAGTAGAAGCAGGTATACCTGAAGATGACCCACGTAACCCGGCAACCATAGCCGACAACGTAGGTGACAACGTAGGTGACGTAGCAGGTATGGGTGCCGATTTGTTCGGTTCTTATGTAGCTACCGTATTGGCTGCCATGGTATTGGGTAACTATATCATACACGAAAACGCTCCGGGCCATTTCGAATTTGGCGGTATTGCCCCTATCGTATTGCCAATGCTTATCGCAGGTTTGGGTATTATCTTCTCTATCATAGGAACTTTCTTTGTAAGGATAAAAGACGACAACGGAAACGTACAAGGCGCCTTGAACATAGGCAACTGGGTTAGCATGGGATTGACCATCGTAGCTTCTTACTTCGTTATCAAATGGATGCTTCCTGAAACCATGAAAATGGCCTTTTTCGGCGAAGGTATTAAAGATGTTACAAGCAACGCTATCTTCATATCTGTAATAATAGGTATGGCTGTAGGTACAGCTATTTCTTCTATCACAGAATACTACACAGCACTTGGTACAAAACCAATTTTGAACATAGTACAGCAGTCTGCTACTGGTGCAGCTACCAACATCATTGCCGGTCTTTCTACAGGTATGATGAGCACGGCATTGCCGGTTATATTGTTTGCCATAGCAATTGGCGCCTCTTACCACTTTGCAGGTTTTTACGGTGTGGCTATAGCAGCAGCAGCTATGATGGCTACTACAGCTATGCAATTGGCTATTGATGCTTTCGGTCCTATTGCAGATAACGCAGGTGGTATAGCAGAAATGGCAGGCTTGCCTGAAGAAGTGCGAGGAAGGACAGACGTGTTGGACTCTGTAGGTAACACTACAGCGGCCATAGGTAAAGGTTTCGCTATCGCTTCTGCTGCATTGACGGCTTTGGCTTTGTTTGCAGCTTATGTAACCTTCACAGGTATAGATGGTATCAACATATTTAAAGCAAACGTATTGGCATGCTTGCTGGTAGGTGCCATGATACCGGTGGTATTTTCGGCATTGGCCATGAGCGCAGTAGGCCGTGCGGCAATGGATATGGTAAATGAGGTGCGCAGGCAGTTCCGCGAAATACCGGGCATATTGGAAGGCACAGGAAAACCTGAGTACGACAAATGTGTGGAGATATCTACCAAAGCAGCACTTCGCGAGATGTTGATGCCGGGTGCTATCACTATCCTTACCCCAATCTTCCTAGGTATAGTAATGGGTGCTGAGTGCCTTGGCGCTTACATGGCAGGTGTTACCGTATCGGGTATATTGTGGGCTATATTCCAGAACAATGCCGGTGGTGCATGGGACAACGCTAAAAAATCTTTCGAGAAAGGTGTTGACATAGAAGTGAACGGTAAAAAAGAGAAATTCTTCAAAAAATCTGAACCACACAAAGCAGCGGTTGTAGGTGACACAGTAGGCGATCCGTTCAAAGATACTTCAGGTCCTTCTATGAACATCCTTATTAAATTGTCTTCGCTGGTAGGCTTGGCAATAGCTCCACTAATAGCAGTAGAAAACGTACACACTACAGAAGCTACAACAGTAGAAACAACCACTACAGTAGTAGAAGAAGTAACAACAACAAGCAGCACAGTAGTAACAGATTCAACTGTAGCTTACCCTACTGATACAATACAGAAATAATTATCTCCGGCTTACCGGAATATGGAAAGCGGCTATCCTGAATGGATAGCCGCTTTTTTTTGTGGCTATAGTTGGCTTTATATAGTTTAAAAAAATTAATAGATATTTACGGCTTCTTAGTAACCCTAATTAATATGCTATGCGCTATATCATTACACTGATTCTTTCCGTATTTCTTTTGGGCATTAGCCTACAGGCGCAGGTGAGCGGAACATACACCAGTACCAATTCTATCTGCTTCAATGATGGAACTATAGATGTAACTCCAGACGGAGGCACCCCACCCTATACGCTTAGTATAATATCGGGACCTGTATATCAAAACTATCCCTATCCGGTAATACTACCTGCGGGGGTATATCAATTCCAAAATTTACCTAGTGGTTGGTTTGATATAGAAATAAGAGATGCGCTAGGACAAACAGATACTTTAAATGCATTAGTTGGTGGGGGTTATGGATTTCCTGTAATATATACCCCTCCCACCATATTTGGTGGTGATTCTATTTTTGTTGAATTAAATTACGGGCTTGAACCCTATCAATATTCTATATCAAGCACAAACTCGTACAGTGGTTTTAGCCCATACCAATCAGATCCCGTTTTCAGGGGTTTATGTGATGGAAACTATTGGGTAAGGGTAAGAGATGATTGTGGCAACATATACACGCAATCTGTAGTGTTGATGACTAATTTTACAATAGATGTAGAATGCATAAATTTTGATACCGGATATGCTAAATTTATATTCTATGAGGGAACACTTCCTGTAGATTATACAATCAGCGCTTCCAATTATCCAACCCAGACTAATCAAACAGGTATTTTTGACCTGCCACCGTCTGAAGAGTATTTCGTAAGTTTTACAGACAAATGTGGAAGACATGGGGAATTCCAAGCCAGGAAATCTTTTATGCAGTACAGAGTACCATGCCCATTTACCGGATCAATAGAGCTAACAGGAATAAGTGACTGGACGGTAAACAATCCTGTAATTACTTGCACAAATTGTACACCGGTACAACAATATAGCGGATCTACTTTATACCAGTACGATCCTCCCCGAAATATTTTTTCGGGCCTATTGCCTGACAAATGGTACTATTTGGAGACTGTTGATGCTTGTGGGAATAAATGGAATGACAGTATTTATACCAGTGGAACCTTAAAAGCAAAAGTTGATTACCTATCCTGTGCAAGCATACATATAAGTGCATATGATGATAATAACCAGCCCATTATACCAACCCAGATATCAATAACATCAAATGACGGTAATTTTACATTTACCAACAATACAGGTTATTTTTACAAGCTTCCACAGCAGTATATAGGCCTGCAAAACTACTGGTCTACCTCAGTCTCCTCGAACTCGGCATGTTCAATAAGACTAAACAATATACTTATACCATATATGGGAGTGTATCAGTCAAAATATAGCATGAATCAATCCTGTGAATTATCATTGGATTATTACTCCTTACAGGATATAACAGATGTGCCTGATATTTATTCCATGGTATGGCAAAATGATACCTTTGAAGAAGTACCTAAAAGTAAAAATGACGTTATTAACTTTAATAATGTCCCGCTAAATGGGAATGTATCAATAATTTCAGATAGTGGATGCACAATAAATTTGCCGCGATATTTTATTTATAAAAATACCAATAGTCTTAATGCTACGGTACAATGTGGCATAGGGAAAAAATTATTAATCCGGCCATATAATATTATTCCTTTTGTCACTTATCGCAACTCACTTGCAGATTCCATTATAATTCAACTTTTTGACAATAGTGATGTAATGGTATTTGATACAGCAGTAAAAATGAATCTGTTGTATGCAGAGTTCTTTCCCCCGGACACCGGGTGGTTCAACTATAAAATTTATATAAAGAACACCCCGGATTTATATGGAATGAATGCTTTTGATTCCATATGCCCACTTGAACAAGGACCTATATATATCACCGACCAAATAGTGCCGTTCCCGCTTACAACTAACCTATACAAATGTCCTAAGGACTCTCCGGTGACCTATAGTATATATGGCGGGGCTATACCATATACAGTAATCATTCCAGGAGTGGATACCTTTACCCAGCAGACCAACACGGCAGTATTTCCGAGGCAAAGCCCCGGGCAGTACACGATAATAGTATATGATGACTGCGGTATAAGCAGGAGTATGTCGTTTAGTGTAATTGATACCTGTACTTCGTGTGTTTTGGTTGACAGAACAATGCCCGCAGGCGATTATTGTATAGGCGATACCATTCACCTGAAAAACAACTACAAGGGAGTAGCCACCAAGCATAGCTGGTGGCTAAACGGAATACTATACTCCAGTAAGGCGGACACTATATATGTGCCGGTTTCGACCAATGGCTTTACCTTTAAATATGTGGTTGCCAATGATTCGTGTGCCGACAGTATTCAGATAAACTACTCCATAAATGGCAATGCTATCCTAAGGCTTGGTAATGACACCAGTTACTGCGCTAATTTCAGCAGGGTGCTGACGGGAGCATCGGCATCTACAATATGGAGCACGGGCCAAACCGGAAGCCAGATAACAGTAAGCCAGGCTGCCACCTATACCGCATTGGACAGCAGCGGATGCACCACGGTGTACGATACGATTGTGATACAACAGGCAGCACCTCCGATATTTAGTTTGGGGAATGATACGA
>DLGO01000091.1:0-9438 GCA_002482725.1 Bacteroidetes bacterium UBA7692
CTTATACTGTGGTTGTTGCTGATGCCAATGGCTGCTCAGCTACTGCTTCGGTGACTGTTACACAGCCTACAGCTATTGTATTCAATGCTACTACGCTTAACGTTGCCTGCAATGGCGGTGGCAACGGACAAATAGATATAACAGTTGGTGGCGGTGTGTTCCCTTACTCTTTTGCATGGAGCAACCTGGCGACTACAGAAGACCTGTTCAATCTTTCAGGTGGCACTTATACCGTAACTATTACTGATGCCAACAATTGTACGGCTTCTGCTTCTTACACTATCACCGAACCCAATGCTATCACTTCATCTACTACACATACTGATGTAAGCTGTGCAGGTGCTTTCAACGGAAGCGTTGACCTGACTGTTAGTGGTGGTGTAGCGCCATACACTTACTTCTGGAGCAACTTTGCCAATACACAGGATCTGGCTAACATAGCCGGTGGTAAATACATCGTTATCATAACCGATGCAAATGGTTGCACTAAACGCGACAGCGTTTCTGTTGCCGAACCTGCTCCACTTGTTCTTTCTACTGTAGTAACAAATGTAAACTGCAACGGTGGTACTGGTTCTGTTGACCTTACTGTAACAGGTGGCACTGGTACTTATACCTACAACTGGAGCAACTCTACTTCGCTGGAAGACCTGGCTGCTGTACCGGCAGGTACTTATACTGTGGTTGTTGCTGATGGCAATGGCTGCTCAGCTACTGCTTCGGTGACTGTTACACAGCCTACAGCTATTGTAGTAACTGCAAATGCATCTGATGTTACATGTGCAGGAGCATCCAACGGATCTATTGACCTTAGTGTTTTCAATGGCACTCCACCATATACGTTCGTATGGGCTAATAGCGCTACTTCAGAGGACCTTCCTAATATAAGCGGAGGAAACTATGATGTAACTATAACGGATGCAAACGGATGCACTACAACACAATCATTTACAATCAATGAGCCTGTTGCAATTACATCATCTATAACCCCAGTAAACGCAACGTGCAACGGAGCGGCAAACGGAAGTGCAGACCTGACAGCAAGTGGTGGTACATCTCCTTACACTTACTCATGGAGCAACTTTACAGCCTCCGAAGATTTGAGCAATGTAAAAGCAGGTACTTATTATGTAATCATAACCGATGCCAACGGATGCACCAAACGCGATAGTGTTACCATAACAGATCCATCTGCTATAGTATTGACAGCGGCTATTACGAATGTAAACTGCAATACAGGTAACAATGGTGCCATAGACCTTAGCGTATCGGGTGGTACAGGGGGATACACCTACAACTGGAGCAACTCTGCAACATCTCAGGATATTTCCGGATTGGCAGCAGCAACATATACAGTAATAGTAACTGATGGAAATGGATGTACAACTACCGGCAGCTATACAATAACCCAACCAATAAGCCTGGTGCTTACAGGCTCTGCTTATAATGCTGTATGTGCGAATACAGCAACAGGGTCGGTAGATATAACTGTGGGAGGCGGTACACTTCCATACACATTTGCATGGAGTAACACCGCAACAACCGAAGACATAATAAATGTAGCAGCCGCAACATATACTGTTACGGTTTCGGATGCTAATGGCTGTACAATTTCTTCATCATTCGTTATTGGCCAACCTGCTGTGTTAACATCCAGCATTACCGGTACAAATGTTACCTGTAACGGAGCTAATAACGGAGCTGCGGACCTGACAGTATCCGGTGGTGTTTCACCTTATACCTACCTATGGAGCAGCTTTGTAGGCTCACAGGATGTAAGCGGATTAGATGGTGGATTGTATATAGTGATAATAACAGATGCTAAAGGTTGTACCAAACGCGATAGTATACTAATAGTAGAGCCTCAGCCGCTAACACTGAGCACCACTATACAGCAAATAAGCTGCTTTAATGCTAACGATGGTTCTATTAACCTTACAGTAAACGGAGGCACGGCCCCATTCAACTATTCGTGGAATAACTCAGCTACATCAGCAAATATCAGCAACCTTGCAGGAGGGACCTATTCGGTAATAGTAAGTGATGCTAATGGATGCACTGCCACTACATCGGCTATAATAATCAATCCATTGCCACTAGGTCTGAACTCTGTAGTAACTAAACCTAAGTGTTTCGGATTCAGCAACGGCGCAATAGATATCATCGTTTCCGGTGGCAGCCCAGGCTATAGCTATAACTGGAGCAACAGCCAGACATCAGAGGATATTACAGGATTGGCAGCAGGAACATATAAATTGACTATAACCGATACCAGAGGTTGTACCAAAACAGATTCAATCATCGTAACTGAACCAAATCCATTGTTCTCAACAGGATTTATTACCAATGTAAGTTGCTTTGGAGCTTCTGATGGATTTGTGGACATTACAGCTTATGGAGGTACATTGCCTTACGATTTCAACTGGTCATCATCCTCTATAACAGAAGATATCGGAACACTATCAGGTGGAAATTACAGGGTAACTGTAACTGATGCTAATCTTTGTACATCAAGCGCGCTTTATGTTGTAAATGAGCCGCCGGTGTTAACACTTAATGTAACAGGAACAAATGTTACCTGCAACGGTGGTGGCAACGGTACTTTGCAAGCAATAGCCGGTGGTGGTCTTGCTCCATACGAATACCTTTGGAACAATTTCAGTGTATCTGCAACACAAACAAATGTGCCTGCGAGACAATACACTGTATTGCTTACAGACTCTAACGGATGTAACACATACGACACCATTACTATAACAGAGCCAACTGCAGTGCTGATAACCGGTGTTGCAACAAACGCAAGCTGTAATGGCAATGCAGACGGAACAATTACCCTTACTGTAAGTGGTGGCACAGGTTCATATACTTACAACTGGAGCAACAGTGCAAATACTAAAGATATAACAGGACTTGCAGCAGGTAACTACAGTGTAACTGTAACTGATGTAAACGGCTGTAGCAAAACGCTTTCATTTACAATAAGCCAAAGCGGTGCACTTGCATCTAATATGAGTATCAGCAATCCTATCTGTAACGGAGGAAGCTCCGGATTTGCAAGCCTGATAGTGACAAACGGAGATGCTCCTTATAGCTACAACTGGAGCTCGACACCTGCACAAACAGGCGCAACAGCAACTAATCTTGCAGCCGGAACCTACATAGTAACAGCAACTGATGCTAAAGGATGTATATTGATAGATACTGCTATAGTTACCGAACCAGCAAAAATTGCCATCACTACAAACGTTACAGGCTCTAAATGCTCTAACAACGGTAGTGGAACAGTGACNNCCATATACCTATATACTAAATAGTGTAGTACAGACTTCGGGAATCTTCACAGGTTTAACACCAGGAACCTATAGCATATTGGTAAAAGATGCGAATAGCTGTGAAAACAGTGCCACATTTACCATTACTGCTCCAAGCAACATAACCGTTTCGCTAAGCAGCGATAAGCAATCTGTACTGAGTGGTATGCCTGTTCAGCTAACTGCAGACGCAAATTCTACAAGTCCTATCATTAACTACTACTGGAGCCCACTAGGCAAAGGCAACTTTGACTATTCAGGTTGCGGTGATACATTGAACTGTAGCAGCCCATCGGTAGCACCAGCTACTACCACTACATTTACAGTAGTAGCCATGGATGCTGACTCATGTACTGCTTCTGATACCATTACGATAAGCATACTAAACCAGGAATCGAACTTTATGCCGACAGCCTTCTCCCCTAACGGAGATGGTATGAATGACCGCTTTGAGTTTGATATACTTGGATGTACTACTGCTAACGTACGCATCTATGACAGATGGGGACAACTGTTGTACTCAGATGCAGCACAGCCAAACGGTATCACCGGAAACAAAGGATGGGATGGAACATTCAAAGGTTCGCTTGCAGAATTTGACACCTATGTATACCAATTGATAGTGACCTACTTTGACGGTGCAGAAAAACAAATGACAGGAACATTTACGCTAATGAAATAACAGTTCAGGCAAACCTGAGTATAAATACTTAGTACATACAAAAAAGTAAAGCTGCCCTCTCGACAAGGGCAGCTTTTTTGTTTCATATCGTCCGGTCATAATAGCCACTCGTGGAATATGTATGTGCTTCCTAGTAGCTAAGTAGAACCGCAGGCAAAGTAGAGTTACACTAAACAGCAGGCTTATAAAGGGCATAAAAAAACACCCGGCACTTTTGGCACCGGGTGTCTATATAAAAATAACCAGACTATGACTATGGTTTGATAAATAAGCCTGCGATACCAAGTACCTGAGTATCAGTAAGTGGCTCATCGAAAGCCTCCTGAATGGAAGCAGAGCTTGATGAGGTAACAGTATTCACTGCAACTCCACCCTGTGTCAAATTTTCTTCTCCATCATAAATTGCCTGTGTAGCTGCCGGCATAGAACCGCGGCTATTACCAACTATCCATCCTTTATTGCCTACATCGAAACCACGTTTAGCCCTAAGACGCCTTACCTCCGATGCGTGACGTGCCTCTACAGAGTGAATCTGCAATGCGGCTGTCAATACATCATTATTCGAAATCAGGTTAGCTGCCTGGCCTTTGTAAGCGCGAACCCCTGTGTCTTCAAAACCCTGGGACAATGCTAGAAAATCACCATAAGAACCAAACGGATTGAACGCTCCACCAGCAGTAAAATCAAAATTTGGTTTTGCTACCGGAGTACCATTCAGCGATGTGATGGCAGATTTAAGAAAAGCTACGTGTTGACTTTCATGCTTGGAAATTTGCTGGAATACCACCAAGTCCTGGGATTGAATGACACCGGAAGTGATACCCATTTTATAAAATTCATCTTCCAGGTATTCCAAAGTAAGTGCAAAGTTCAATGTTTCTACTACTGTAGCTGTTGTTGCTGCATTACTAATTTTAGGTAGGGCCGAAAGGAATGTTGCCGGTATGGCAGCCATTGCAAACTTAGCACCCATAGCGCCTATGCTGGAAAGTGTTTCCCTTCTTGTCTGTGCTTTTTGGTCAACTTCTTCGTTACCAAATGATTCAAATATATCTGTCAGTTTCATAATTTTTCGATTTATATAATTAGAAATTTGTGTTGGTTATTAAGGATAATGATTAGCTAGTTGGCAGATTAGATCCGCTTACTTTAGTTTTCAAATAAGCAGATGCCGCGCTCAATACTGCAGGAGGATCCATTTTTCCATCCAAGCCATTGTTATCAATTACGTCATCGCCGGAGAAACTGGCAGTTCCGGGATTTATTAAATCGCGGATAGCCGCTGCATGCCTTGCTTCCACAGAAACAATTTTACCTGCAATCAACAAGTACGCAGGGTCAGTAATTAACTTGCCGGCACCATTGTATGCTGCAACACCTAAGTCCTCGAACGTTTTAGCTGCTGCCAATACACTTGACCTGTCTTTGAAATTGATAGCGCTGAAGTTAACCTCCAGATCCTGAATAGCAGAACTACCAAGCGCTGCTTTCAAAAAGTCCCTGTGTGCAATTTCGTGTGCTTTCAAATCATTCATGATTTGAGTTTCCTCTGCGGACATGTTGGTATAAGGATCAGCAACTACGTTTGTGTAAAATGCTGCCTCCAATTGTTCCAAAGCATAGGCATAGTTCAGTATCCCTATATCGCCACTGCCCAGATTTACTGCATCCGGATCGTCATCATCTTTTTTGCAACCCTGAATCAATACTGCCGTTGCCGCTGCCGCTCCGGTATATTTTAAAAAATTCCTTCTGCCAGCATTTACTCCCCTACCTACCTGTACTTCGCTATTAGTCTGTTCCATAACATTTGATTTTAAATAATTAAAAAATTTGCACTGTTTGGAAAGATGAACGGAGTAAAATGGATTGCGGATTTATTAAAATGTATTTAATGTTTTAAGCAAACAATAAACATTCCAACAATTAATCGCTTAATTAAACTAATCACCAGCATCAATAAATATTGTTTATCAATAATTTACACAATAAAAAATAAATACAATTGAAAACAAAAAGAATATATATTTTAATACAAAGTGTGTGTAAGTACAATAAATCCGACGGAAGGTAATCTCAGATATCAATCATTTCCGACTAAATAAATTGTGATCAAGGGATATCGAAATGCTATTATTTTTACCACATCATACAGCTATTGATATACAACTTTGTGGTGCGCCTTTATTGGATAGGGGCAAAAATTTCGGCCATGTTTAATCCGAAAGCAAAGCTATGGATAGAAGGCAGAGAGGCGACGCAACAACTTATAAAAACTCCATTGCCAGAAGCCTATATCAATGCTGAAAACAGGATATGGTTTCATTGCTCATCCCTTGGGGAATTTGAGCAGGCAAGACCTTTGATAGAGGCATTGAAACAGGACAAGAAAAATGTCATATTGCTTACTTTTTTTTCTCCATCGGGATATGAAATAAGGAAAGATCATGCGTTGGCAGATATAGTATGCTATCTGCCAAATGACACGAGGCAAAACGCAGTTGAGTTTATCAAAAAAATGAGACCTACCAAGGTTTACTGGACGAAATATGACTTCTGGCTGCATCACATTTCTGAGCTAAAAAGGAACAATATTCCTGTATTTTTATTCAGCGCCATATTTCGGAAGGAGCAGATTTTCTTTCAGTTTTATGGTAGGTTATTCAGAGAGTTATTGAAGAACTTCAGCCATGTTTTTGTACAGGATAAAGAGAGCATCGAACTGCTAAAAAGCATAGGCATCAATAATGCTGCTGTAGCGAACGATACCCGGTTCGACAGGGTAATTGCCATAGCCGAAAAGGAATATTCCAACCAAACAATAGACTCGTTTGTACAAGGTAGTGAAGTAATAGTTGCGGGTAGTACATGGCCGGCAGATGAGCGGTCTCTGCTAGAATACATGCAAAGTGAAAGAGGGAAGAAATACAAGTATATCGTTGCCCCGCATAATTTGAGCGAAGCATTACTATCTGAACTAGAGAGAAGCTGTAAGCTTGAAACATTGAGGTACTCGAAAGCAACCAATAGCAATGTGCAGAATGCCCGTGTGCTGATCATAGATAACATTGGTATGCTATCTAATATATACCGATACGGCAAAATTGCCTACGTGGGTGGTGGGTTTGGTGCCAGCGTACATAACGTATTGGAGGCGGCGGTTTATGGCATACCTGTACTGTTTGGCCCTAACCATAAAAAGAGCAGGGAGTGCAGTGATTTAATAGCAACGGGGGGCGCATTAAGCTTCAGTAACCAGGACGACATGAACAGCATCTTTCTAAAATTAGAGGATGACAATGCAGCCGAGCAATTTGGTGGCAATGCCAAAAACTATGTGTACGAACATAGCGGTGGTACCGAACAGATACTGAGTAAAACGAATAGCTAAAACAATAGCTTAGTTGTAGGTAAACTCGCCGTGCTGGCTCCTTACCACAACTTCAGCTTTATCGGCAGCTTCTACCCTACCTATTACCTGAGCATCTATACCGAATGATTTGGCCGTGTTTATGATACCATCTGTATGTTGCTCAGATGTATATACTTCCATGCGCGTGCCGCAGTTCAGCACTTTGTACATTTCGCGCCAATCGGTGCCGGACTCGCTTTGAATCAATTGAAATACAGGAGGCACAGGAAGGAGGTTATCCTTAATTATACGGAGATTCTCTATGTAGTGAAGCACTTTGGTTTGAGCTCCACCGGTACAGTTTACCAATGCATTGATGCTGCCCGGCAATTCAGCAAGTAGCTGTTTAATAACCGGAGCGAAAGTCCTGGTGGGCGACAAAAGAGCCTTACCGATATTTAATGGCGTGCCCTCCAATGCTTCTGTCATTCTTTTGGAACCGCTGTATACCAATGATGCATCTATAGCTGCATCGAAGCTTTGCGGAAATTGCTCTGCATAGTATTTTGACAATACATCGTGCCTGGCAGATGTGAGCCCATTGCTGCTGATACCGCTGTTACATTCTGCCTCATAGGTAGCCTTGCCATAAGAAGCTAGACCTACGATTACATTACCTGGCTGTATGTTTTTGGTAAGGATAAGTTCGCTCTTTTTCATGCGCGTAACCATGCTACCATCTACTGTAATGCTTCGCACGCAGTCGCCAAGATCGGCAGTTTCACCACCCAGGAAGTTAACCGATATGCCGTGTGCGGCAAGGCTATCAAAGAATTTTTGGGAACCTTGGATAAGGGCAGAAATTACCTCGCCGGGAATCAGGTTCTTGTTCCTGTTAATGATGGAAGTATACAAAAACCTATCTGTAGCCCCTACACATATAAGGTCATCCAGGTTCATTACTATAGCATCCTGTGCGATGCCCTCCCATACACTAACATCACCTGTTTCTCTCCAATAGAGGTAGGCAAGGATAGCTTTGGTACCGCTGCCATCGCTGCTCATTACATTTACCCAATCAGCATCATCGGCCAAAAAATCGGGGTAAATTTTGCAAAAGGATTTCGGGTACAATCCATGGTTCAGGTTCTTTACTGCTTCGTGTACTTCTTCTTTACCTGCTGAAACACCTCTCTGAGCGTATTTTTCCATTTTGGGAAACTTGATATAATTAGTTAGTTAGTCTATTTAACTGTTTAGCAGATTGTCCTTCCTACTGCCTGTGCCACCAATCCAACGCTTTTTTTAAGGGCGCGGAATTCTTCGAAATTCAATTGCTGCTCTGCATCGCTCTTGGCCACTTTGGGGTTGGGGTGTGTTTCTATAATTACGCCCTCGATACCCATAGCTATAGCGGCCCTGGTAAGGTCGGCAACACCATAAGCGTAGCCTATAGCATGGCTAGGGTCTACTACAATGGGCAGGTTAGTATATTGTTTCAACCACGACACCCCGCACAAGTCCAGTGTAAAACGTGTTTTAGTTTCGAAGGTACGTATACCCCTTTCGCACAAAATGACATTCGGATTGCCACCGCTAAGGATGAACTCAGCCGCTTGTACAAACTCCTGAAGTGTAGTGCCGAAGCCGCGCTTTAGAAGCACAGGCTTAGTGGTAGCACCACATTTACGCAATATACCATGATCGTACATGCTCTTGGCACCTATCTGAATTATATCCGCGTACTCAATTATCTGGTCTACATGGGTACTGTCGCGCACTTCGGTAATGATGCCAAGACCGTATTTGCTACGCATTTTATCCAAAAGCTTTAATCCCTCAAGACCAAGACCCTGAAAAGTATAAGGGGAAGTGCGCGGCTTGAAAGCACCTGCGCGCAGAATCTTAACTCCTGTCTCTATGCAAAGCTGTGCTGCACTTTCTATCTGCGTTTCGTCCTCTACGGAGCATGGACCTGTAATCATTACCGTATTGCCGGTGTTGCCACCTACAATAACATCGCCGTATAAAGTAACCGGCCTGGTCGAAGTCAGGTATTGCTTTGATGCCAGTTGTATATCTGTATCTGTAAC
>DLGO01000091.1:9443-24286 GCA_002482725.1 Bacteroidetes bacterium UBA7692
TGCTTATCGATAATCGACGCGAACTCCTCTCCTATCTGTTTTACCTTAGAAGAAGTAACCAGCACGAAGTAGCCATTCTCTTTAAAGTAAACTGCCTCCAGTTTTTCTGCCACTGATTTGGCCTGCTCTGCAGAAACGGATTCTTTTAAATGTATAACCACTCTTTATGCTTTATTCTTTTAATAAAATTACAACTACACCTGTTATCCTTTCACCAGGTTATTCAGCAATACAGCGCCTAAAAGCTTATTGCTTTCATCAACTACCGGCAAAAATAAAACTACAAACGATAGTTCGTTCAACAATTGTTGCATACCGCTCAGGGATGTAGTATTTAAAATAGTAACCGGCCCTCTGTTAATTATTGATTGTACCTCAACCGTATTCAAATCCGCTTTGTGTGCCAGTAATCCACGGCGTACATCTGCATTGGTAATGACGCCTTCAAACCTACCATCCGCACCTGTAAGCAGCACAAAGCCCTGCCTGTAGTGCTCTATAGTTTCCAGCACTTGTACAAAGCTGCAACCTTCACTGTTTAATACCGGAAGGTATTTAAGAGGTGTCATGAAATCGCTTACCACAAAATCCGTTTCGGAAAGCGGATCGGGTGAGCGGTAAAGGCTCAACAAACCGGCACTCAGGAACTCCTGGTTCATGAGGTGCGAGCCACTTACTATAACGTGAGCACCCAGCATCCTCAAAATAAAAGANNCACGTGGTGATTCACCCCGCCGTCGACATGTATCTTCAGGTTAGGGAACCTGTGGCGCACCTCTATAATGCGCTGAAAATTCTCTATTGCAAAGGTGCCACCACTTTCACCGGGGATGGTGGTCATTAATTGTATAAATGAGCAGTATTTCCCCTTGGCCTCAATTTCGTCTATTGGTGTTGAGGTAACAATGCTTAAACCCAATTGTGATAAAGGACTTTCGATAGCGGGCAACTCTGTGATTTGCTCTGCCTGAACCGAGATGTATTCCACTCTTAGGTCTACCGCGCGCTCGATAAAAACCTCCGGAACGGAAGAAATGATGTGCAGGTCTATGGGCAATTTGCTGAAAGAGCGTATCAGCTCTATATCTGCAAAAACGGCAGGCTCGTGCTTACAATCGATGTGAAGCATGTCTGCGCCGTGCTTTTCCAGCTCTGTTACGCTCTCACGCAGTGTCCTTTTCTTGTCGGAGTAAATAGAGGCAGATACTTTCATTCGGTTTGCGGCTGCAATATTTGCATTTTAAAGTCAATTTGCCTATTAATTGTGATGTTAATAGGTATTTTTATAAGATTAAGCAGATGGAAAACAAAATTGTATCGCAGGTAATTGGAGAATTGATTCAGGACGGCACCTTTCCTGATTGGTGGAACAGCAGGACAATAGCCATTCCGCTATTTGAAAATCATCAGATGGTCATCACCTTTAAGGACTTTATGCCGGATGATGATGACAAGTTAATAGCAGAGGCGGATGAGGCTTTGAGGCATTTCCTGGCGTTGGGGGTTGAATACAGAAACAACATTTCAGCATTGATAAAAGAAAGATGCGATGAGGTGCTGAACGATGTAGAAATACATGAAGACGAGCAAGCAATGAGGGATATAACTGACGTTAACGACATCTGGAAATTTATACACCCATCTGAAATATATGTAAGCCGGCGTGCAAGGCGAGATGAGGATATATATGTGCAGATAGCCTGTGAATGCGATTGGGAGCCTGAACACGGGCTGCAATTGGTATTCCGGCAAGGGAAGCAGCTGACGCGCGTCAGTGAGCAGGATGGACACCTGACAGAAGCAGATGCCTCGGATAAACCGGATGAGGAAGATGTGTTGCTATCGCAGTTTAAGGTTGAGTAGTTATTTTACAATAAGTATCCTCTCCTTCCTTATTCCATTTTCACCTGCTATAACTACTGCATAAGTTCCTGAGTTGGCGAAGCTAAAGTTATAGGTACCAGATTCAATGTTGCCCGACTCTACCAATTGGCAATACATGTTGTAGATGCTTATTCTGTGCATTTTGCCAGAATGTAGGCCTGCAATATTAATAGTACCTGTAGATGGATTTGGGAATAATGTTATAGCTTTAAATTCATCAGCATCTTCTAAACCTGTAATGGTATAGAAATTGGCTACCAAATCCCTGTCGGCATTAACTGTAAACTGATAGTCAGGTTGCTGGTGAACTACTGCTCCATTCTCTGACCAGAAAACGAAACGGTATCCCGTATTTGCCACAGCGGAAACAGTAACTGAAGTGCCTGAAGCAAAACTGCCGCCACCGCTGGTAGTGCCACCTGCTATAGGGTCGGAAGAAAGATTGATGGTATAATTGGCTGTTGGTTGGGGTGCGGTTATGCTAACCTGAAAAGGGCTATCCACCTGATTGCTGTAATTACTTGCTGTATTTAAGGGCATATTGGCAGAGTCTGCATAAAGGGTGCGGTAAATTTCTAAAGAGCGAAAGCTGGCAGAGGTGTAGCAGTCGGTACAAACATTGGCGAGGAATTGCAGTCCGAGTCCCGCTGTGCCCCAAGCACCCTGTGTTCCTGTGCAGCCACTGGCAGGTGAGGTGCTGTTGTCATCATAGTAATTACTAAAATTGGCATCGGCAGATGTAAGCGTAGTTTTGTTGCGGTAGATAACTGATAGTGTACCCTGAGGCCCGCTTACCATATCCCAGATTTGCGCACCTGCTGCAATGGTTCCCGGCTTACCATTAATTGTATCGCCAACAGCATTCAGGCTGTTTCGGTACATCATGCCGGAAGCGGCAGGAGTATAGTCGAATGCATCGTAGATACTAGGAATGGCATGTACGCGCAGGTTGGTTATCAGATCGTGGCGGCCTTCGTAAAACAAGTGGGTGCGCTGGGTAAGCGGTCCGCTTTGTGCGCCCATATAGGAACGGATGGCGCGGATAGGGCCACCCTTAACTGTGATGTAAGCGTTTTCGCCGGAAGAGAAAAGCCCCTCGTGCCTGCCACAACCCGCACTGCCGCTGGCTCCATTGGCAAAAAATGATTTATGCCTGTCCAGGATATCCACCCCGGTTCCCAACATCAATTTCAACTCATCACTAACCCACTCGCTGGCGAAATGCCATTGGTATTTTGATGTAGCGATGCGCGTATTTTCTGTATTGGTTACATTATTATTGGTAGGGAAGTTTGCTGTGCCGTTTACATTGGAGGTATAGGTGATGTAGCTGATGCCAGCATCCTGCGTAAGGCTACCATCGTTGGCAAAGAGGTAAACATAACCCAAGCCGCCATCCAATGGATCTGCAACGGCCACCTGCCTGCAAGTGCCTGCTACTGTGCCAAGGGGGTATACAGTACCCGTGAATAAAGAACCTGCATCCTTGGACATAAATACCAGCTCATCATCTGCATCGAACAAAGTATCTGCATCTGCACCTACATTGGTAGCAGTATCGCAATAGAACAGCAATTTAGGATTGTTAGGTGATGGAGCAGGTGGCAGATAACCCTGACCAGTACCTGCCAAAGCGCCATAAGGAGTAACGATATCCAACAGGGCGCGCTCATCTACCTGAACAGGTATCTGCTGCCAGGTCCCGGCAGTATAACTGAATCCAACTATGGCTGAAGGTTTAAGTGTATTGAAAGTGGAAATGGAAGCACCGGAAATAACCACGGGGTCATTGACACGATTAAGCGTTGACTGAGCAACAGATAAAAGACATAAACCGGAAAACAATATCGGGAGTAGTAGTTTCTTCATATTCAATTGTAAATAGCTATAGCCTTGACCAAAATACATTTGCAATTTACTGATTAATATTGAGAGAGGTTTTTGCGCCAAGTCGGAAGGCTAGGAATGTTGCAGCAAATATTGAATGACTAATTAAACTAAAAATTAAATTAATATAAACAGAAAGGGGCACCTGTATCAGATACAGATGCCCCTTATCTCTATTCAAACAATCAAATACCTATTTGAACACTACTAACTTTTGATTGGAAAGCACCATAGATCCTGCTTTAACACTATATAAGTAGGTGCCTGCAGCCCAATTATTTGTTTCTATAAATACCTCTCCCTTATTGCCTTTTATATTTTGGGAATAAATAGCTACCCCTCTAATATCCAGCACGTTAAACTGTGCATCCTCCAAACCTTCGGGTAGCGTGTAAGAGAGTTTTACATGATTGCTTGCCGGATTAGGCGAAGCAATTACTTGCGGATACACTGAGGCGGTCAGATCAGCCTTGACACTTTTCTTTTTGGCAGAAGGATCAGGTAGTTTTTTATCAAATGTACATTCCTGACCATAAACAAAACCAATCAGATTACAGGCGCGCACACGGGCAATTCCCTCTCCGTTATCTGCCAGACCCTTTACAACACTTATCTCATCTTCTGTTAGGGTAAAGATATTACGGCCAGTAGAGCTTACATTACCCATAATTGTAAGTAATGATTTCAATCCTGAGAATTCCAAAGATGCAGTTCCTTTCAAAGCATATACCTGTGGAATAGTATTCAGAAATGCCAACGCTGATGTATAATCTCCGTTACCCATAAAATCATCTACCACCTGATAATCACCATGTGGAGTTTGATATGTAGCTACCCATCTGCGATATTCTCCAGCAGGCACCAACTCATCGCCTTTGATCCTTTTTTCCAATATTTCCTGGGCAATCAATGATGCATACAAATCCTTTTGCGCCTTATGATATGACACGGCGCTTTCCAGCGATGTCCTCAAAGTAATTTTGCCACCACTTTCTTTTAGCTCTTCTATCATCCATTCCGGAAGAGAGCCAGATTTATCTTTAAGATAATCTATCAGTTCGCCATCTCTTAAACCATCAGGATTTGCAGATAATATTTCAAACAATGCAGCCTCCTTTAAAAGACCTCCCTTATTTACTGCTTCTTTCAAAATTTCGGTGGATAGATATGGAGACTGACCAAGAAGTTTATCACGCAATTTCCCTGTTTCGCTGTTCCAGCTATTTTCAATTTCATCCTTTAGCCCATTGGTGTTTCCACCATCTAAAAGTGCTGCAAGCTGTAGTTTGTATTGCATGTAAGCCTCATTATGCTCATTGTACAATTGCCTGTAATCATTTGCTACTGTTGATTCCATTTTACCGGATCCCTGAAAAGATCCAAAATTAGTAGGGCAGGTATTCTGCTGATTAGAAGCCGCCATTTGCACCTTTACCACCTTATTTGCGGTAACATACAGCGGCTCTTCAATAGTACTTGTAACGCCGGCTGGCTTATAATAAGCGTAAATGATAGATAGTGGTGATTGGTTATAAATGTCACTTTCGGCATTCACTCCGCTACGTGTAAAGGTATTGCCTGCAGCCTTACTCAAAACACTTCCGGTAAGAACACCTTGATACTGTCTCACGCCACCCAAATTCTGATCTGTGGCGCTGATAGCTATGTCGTAAGAAGTAGAGCCAATATGTGTATTGCAAAAATATGCAAGCCCATCATACTGACCAGTAGAGCCGTTATACCCCCTATTATTAAGATAGGCATAATTACCATAACCCAAATTGGTAAACCGGTTCTTGTATATCTGAGTATTGTTCATGCCTGTATTTGTCATCCATGTGCCAAGCGTAATCCAGGAATTAGCATTTGCGTCTTTTGTAAAGTTGTTTTCCTCAATCCTAAAGGTAGAGCCTGTATTAAATTCCACTCCATCAGTCCAAAAACTAGCGAAACGTGGTTTACCTATTGTAAGGTTGTTCCTTGTAATTATCGCATTATCTACCCCTTCATTCAATATGTTATACTGACAATTCTCAAACGTGTTATTGTCAATATTATAATTGTATTGAGACCCTGTAATAAATTTTGCCCTAACACCGTAGTTCAGATTTTTAAAGATATTAGGTGAGGCCCCGCAACATACATAAATCTGGCAAACGACATTCCAATCGCAGCCGGTAAGCGTAAAGTTCGCATCTTCGGTATATATACCACTACCCAGATCTGTTGCAGTAACAGCAGACGGGTTTGAATTTTCGAACCTGCTGCCAAAGAACCTCACACCATCTACGTTCCACATCGTAACGTGATTAGTAGGATTGTTTCCATTGTTCAAAGTTCTGGTGGTTTCAAATACACATGTCCGGAAGTAACTAAGATTGGGCTTTTTGATTGCTGGGTTTGAAGGGAAGAAATTCTGATATTTGAGAAACTCTATATCCCTGCTATTATTCCTGAAAGTTGTATTGCTTGCCTGAACGATACCCCCTGTATAATACATCTGCCAATCCCCGCCTTTGCCCAAAGATACCGCGGTATTGGCATTTTCCACAACCGCATTGTTCTTCAGATCAACAAACCCCTGGTATAATTGGCTGGATCCGTAGGTATACTGATGCTGAGATGCATTGCCCCATACTTCTATTCCCTGCCACATACAGTTTGATGTAAGCGTGGCATTATCCACTACTAATTTTGCATTTTGCTTTACTATAACTTTTGCGCTACTTGCCATAAATATCCTGGCAGCACCATTTATAGTAAGTGTAGCACCCGGCTCTATTGTTATATCACCTTTTACATATCTATCTGTATTCCATGTAGTATTTACAGTTATAGCCGGAACTGTAGTACCATAGGTTTGGGCAAGAAGCACTGCCTTATAAGCGTTTAGCCTTCCTGTACCTACTGTACCCGGAAATGAGGCAGCATCTGCTATGGGATCTGTGCTGGCCTTTATAATAGCCTCCACATCTGCAGGCCGCAGACATGGATTTACAGCCAGAACCAAGGCCGCAGTACCTGATACATAAGGCGCCGCAAATGAGGTGCCCCATCCTGCGCCATAAGAGTTGGAGGTTAATATATGATTATAGGTAGAAGCTATTGCTACCCCCGGTGCGCACACATCGACCCATGTATTATGTGCATGACCCGATGGACCGTGCATATTATCCTTATTAACACTACTGACATTGATGACTCCCGGAATGGTAGCATAAGCAGAATGTGCATTTGCTCCCGGAGAATTACCTGCACCTGTGACAATAACCGCCCCTCCTCTGGTAATTTCCTGTACTGCCAATATAGATGGATATGAACCGATCCCTGACCAACTTACATTGATAACCCTACAGCCATCCAAATATGCCTGCCATATACCTGGCCATGGATTTCCTGAGCAACCGGAGCCTGTACAATAACCTCTTATTTTACTATTATATCCTACTCCCATAATTCCCTTTCCATTATTTGTAGCAGCTGCCGCGCAACCGGAAACTATAGTACCATGATGACATGCCGTATTCTGGGTACCCCATGTACTGACAATCTGAGAGGATAAGTCTTCGTGCGTAAGATCAAACTCCGTATCTACTATACCAATTTTTATATTTGAACTACCTGTGGTAACTGTAAATGCGCAGGGAGCATCTATCATATGGATTGCCCAGTCATCAACTGCCCAAGTATTTGAGACAGGGTCGTTGGTTACCGCGGGCGAACCACAGCCTGCAGCTGTTGAATAAAACTCATCCACATCGATCCGGTAAAAAAGTCCCGTACCCAGTAATGAGGATTTTAAACTTTCAATATTTCCCGTCGCATAAATGGTAAAAACGTTATTAAGATCGGTGGTCTTTGCACCAGGAAATGGCTGAAAATACCTGCTAACACCATAGGTATTAAAAATATTATTTAAAGCATCATTATTGCTTCTACTGGCGTTCGCAGGCTTGGCAGATTCTACCGTAGTAAAAACATACAAAAATTTAGTGTTTTGCGCCATGGCATGCATCATAAAAATGCAAGTGCCAACTATCAAGAGAATTTTTTTCATAAGGATTTGTATTTTTTAAAAAAAATTATTCCATTAACCTTAAGGGTAATGCCTTACCTATGGCTGCGGCAAAGCATTCTGAGAATACATTTTAAATCCTGATGATAATGAGTAAGAGTGAAAAAGAATTTACGAAGCTATTTGTAAAAGCACCGTAGTCTAATAAATGGAGGCGAGCGGTAAATCCGCAATTTGCAAGTAGTCATTAATTTCGATTTAGGTTAAGAAATTTATTTAATGCCTGATAGAGTTTGCAAAATCAAGTAGAAATATGCAAAACCGAATCTTGATGTAAACATAACCACAAAATTCTATTTGCCGGTTATTTTATATATGTATTTATTTGCATAATTAAAGAATAACCATACCAATATTAGCATCAGAAATGAAAAACATTAACGCATTATATATATCATGCAAATAGTACGAGATAAAAGATAATTATTGAGTCTTATTTTATTGACATTTACAAACAAAACATATTTAACCCCTGTTATAAGCAAGATGGCGAAAAAGGTAATTGTTATAGGCTCTGGCGTTGGAGGATTGGCTACGGCTGTAAGGCTGTCGCAGCGTGGATTTGAGGTGGAGGTGTTTGAAGCAAATGAATACTTCGGTGGCAAGGCTACCAAACTGGAGAAGGATGGCTACTTCTGGGGATTCGGGCCGTCCCTGTTTACTATGCCACACCTATTGGATGAGCTGGTAACGCTATGCGGTAAAAAGCCGGAAGACTACTACCACTATACCAAACTAGACCCTGTGTGCAAGTACTTTTTTGGGAATGGCAAACAGGTAGAGACACATGCAGATAAAGAAAAATTTGCAGCAGAAGCAGAACTGGTATTTGGCGAACCAAAACATAATACGCTTAATCACCTGACACTAATAGAAAAGCGGTTTAGCATGACCGAGAAACTGTTCCTCCACAGCTCGTTGCACAAGGCAGCTACCTATCTGGATAAGGACATTTTTGCTTCGCTTGGTTTTATACCGAAGATGGGTTTATTTACCACCATGGATAAGGAGCATGAATCGGTATTTGAAACTGCTGAAATGCAGCAGCTGTTTAACCGGTATGCCACCTACAACGGCAGCGACCCATACCAATGCCCCGCGACCATGAATGTGACAGCAGCACCGGAGTACAGCGATGGCGGATATATACTAAGCGGTGGCATGCCCGACCTGAGCCGGACACTATACCAACTGGCGACAGAAAACGGAGTGAAATTCCACTTTGACATGGCGGTGGAGAAGATAATAGTAGAAAACGGCAAAGCTACAGGAGTATGGGTAAATGGTGCCAAGCAAAGCGCAGATATAGTGGTGAGCAATATGGATGTATGGTTTACTTATAAAAAACTAATGAAAGACCAGCGCGCACCGGAGCGGATATTGCAGCAGCCAAGGTCTACCTCTGCCATTATATTCTACTGGGGCATGGACAGAACATTTGATAATGCAGACATACACAACATATTTTTCAGTGCCAATTACAAGGAAGAATTTGAGGTGACCTTCGGGCAGAAAACGGTTTACCACGACCCTACTACTTACCTGTTTGTAAGCAGCAAGCACCAGCCGCAGCATGCAACGGCAGGTGGTGAAAACTGGTTTATAGTGCTGAATATACCCAATAATGAAGGGCAGGATTGGGATAAACTGATAGCTGAAGCACGAATACATGTGCAGCAAAAACTAAGCAAGCACCTGGGGGTAGATGTGGCACAGCATATAGTGTGTGAGCAGGTAAACGACCCAAGAAGCATAGAAGCCAAAACGAGCAGCTATATGGGATCGCTGTATGGAAACAGCAGCAATAACCTAATGGCGGCCTTCCTGAGACACCCGAATTTTTCGAGGGAGATAGATAACCTTTATTTTTGTGGGGGAAGCGTGCACCCCGGTGGCGGCGTACCAGTGTGCCTGCTTTCTGCCAAAATAACAGATAGCCTGATAAAAGAATAAGCAACAGCAAAGTTGAATGTAACATCCATACTTGGGGAAATGAGCAAAAGGGAAAAAGTAGCTGCTGTGGTACTGGTGATAAGCCACGCGGTAGGGGCTGTAGGTTTGAACCTGGATATCAGCAGAGCGCTTTTCGAATCGATATCTGTGGTAAACCTGCTGCTGTCCTTTGTACTGATAGTATGGACGGAGCAGGTTAAAAGCAGGACTTTCTTTATATTCCTTGCGGTAGCTTTTTCGGCAGGATTGATGGCTGAAATAATAGGCGTAAAGACAGGGGCAATATTCGGAAGCTATGCCTATACTAATGTGCTGGGACCGGCTATATTTGGAGTACCCCTGATAATAGGCATCAACTGGGCAGCACTGGCTTATGCCTTTAATAATATAAGTGCAGCCTATATAGAGAGACAATGGATAGCAGCAATAATATCGGCAGCGATGATGACCGCTACAGATGTATTGCTGGAGCAACTGGCGATAAAACACCATTTTTGGATATGGCTGAAAGACGGGAACCCTCCCCCGGAGAATTTTATAGCGTGGTTTGGTATCAGCCTTGTTTTAAGTTTCTGCTATCAGTACCTGGCCACAAAAAGGTTAAACAGAATTAATATCTTATACCTTTTTTGCCTTATAATATTCCTGATTGCAGATTTTTGTTTAGCATAAAAACCTATTTTCGTAAAAAAGGTTGAACAAAACACTTAAACAATTGTTATAAGGGTCAATCAAGTGGCGAAAAGGAATATATGGCGCAGTATTCGATAAAAGATGTAGAGATTTTAAGTGGTGTAAAAGCGCATACCCTCCGTATTTGGGAGCAGCGATATGATTTTATAAAACCACAACGTACGGACACCAACATACGTTTTTTTGACGATGACCAGCTTAAAACCATACTGAATATTGCGTTGCTGAACCGCAACGGCATGAAGATATCCAAGATAGCTGAAATGGATACAGAGTCACTGAACGGAGAGGTGATAAAAGTAACCACCCACAATGTAGAACCCAATGTGCTGCTGGACTCGCTGATTCATGCCATGATAGATTTTGATGAGGCACGATTTGAAAAAGCCCTGAGCCAAAGCATAGTAAAACTTGGATTCGAAAGCACCTTTACCAAGGTTATATTCCCTATGCTGGAGAGAACCGGCATATTATGGAGCACCGGAACGGTAAGGCCTGCACAAGAGCATTTTATCAGTAACCTGATACGCAGAAAACTAAGTGTAGCTATAGACAACCAATACGTAAATCAGAAAAACAACAGCAAAAAATTTGTATTATTTCTACCGGATGGTGAAAACCACGAATTGATGCTTTTGTTTTCGGAATTCCTGTTGAGATCAAGAAACCACGAAGTGGCATATATAGGCCACTCATTGCCATTTGAAGATATCGACTTTATAAATAAAGCCTTCAAGCCCAATTGCCTTTTGACCTTCTTTACCGTACCACCTAAAGAAATGGGCCTTCAGGCTTATATAGAAAAACTTGCCGGATCTTATCCTTCCCTACATATATTTATAAGTGGGGCACAAGTTGTGATGCAGAAGCCCACTCTGCCGGAAAATGTAACCTACATTAACTCTATTGACGATTTGACGTCCAAATTATAATAGCATTCATTTTACTTACTTCTGAAGCTTGAAATACTGGACAGCTACTCCGTCCTGCACTTGAAGCATGTAGATACCCGATGCTAAATTGACGGCAGGAATATTGAACTGACCTGAGCCGGAAAGTTGCGCAACCAACCTGCCTTCGGCAGAAATGAGCTTAACCGAGATGACATCATTTGAGCTTACCGAAATAAACTCAGTAAAAGGATTTGGCAATACAGTAATACCACCCAATGCTTCCATATCCGGTATGCTATTGGGTGCAGCAACAGTAACGAACTGTAAAACAGTACTGCTGCAGCCCTGCGCATTGATAGCAGTGAGGGAAACAGGATAAGTACCCGGAGCCTGATAAGTGAATACCTGCACGACACCAGTGCTACTATCGCCCGTACCAAAGGCCCATTGATATTGAGCAGCATTGGTAGTAGCAGGAATAAACTGTACATTGTTACCAACTACCTTATAGGTAAAAGCAGCAACGGGACAAGTATCTACCGTAACTGTTTGGGAAAATGAATCGGCACAGCCCTGGTTGGAGATTTGAAGTTCAACGATGTAGGTTCCAGACTTGGAGTAGGTGTAATTTATGGGTGTGGTGGAAAAACTCCGGCCATCGCCCATTTGCCATAATGAAGTAGTCTGATAGCGGGAAGAGTCCTGTACCTGTATATCCAGCAGATTGGAAGTAAGGCTGAACATAGCAATCGGCGGCAGCACAACGGTGGTTGTGAAACCAGTAACATTACCGGGAAAGCCCAGGTAGGTAGTTTCGCGGCAGCGGACCGTGATGGTGCCTGAATCCTGCGCCAATACCGTGATAAAGTTGCCGGAGTTACTGATAACAGAAGCATTGCCGGATAGCTCCCAACAGAATGTGCTACGGCTGCGGGCAGCGACAGAATAAGTAAGGCGCTGGCCTTTGCAGGCAAACTGAGGCCCTGATAGCTGCTGGGGCTGGGGGGTAAACTCCTCGTATAGAAAAATGCGCGAGCGGTTCCATATAGTATCGTTCAACTCAGGCGCAAGCAGCTCCGGCTCGTGGCCAAAGCCCACCAATGGTACAAAGCGGTTGCGGATGCCCAGATTATTTAGCCGCTCGTGAATGGGTTTGCTGCCATATACATTAGGAAACACCGGATAAGAAAACGGATGGCCATACTCGTAAGGCACCAGGTTATCTGCTGTGCCGTGAAAACTGATTACAGGACAATTTTCGTCAGGCTGATTTTGCATGAAGTTGGTATCCAGGATAGCACCCCACTGATTGATGATAACGCGTGTGCGCGGCGTACGAAGGTAGTTATCGGTATTGCCTGAGCAATCGAGGCAGCCCATATCCGCAGGCTCCAAAGGAATACCAAAAGTAGACAGAGGGCGGTCGCTCTCCTCAAAGTAATTGGAATGCAGGGCAGCGAAGCAACCTGCGCTGGTACCTGTGGTAATGATGGCAGCGGTATCTATGCGGAAGAAGGTACGTCGCTGGGATACGTAGCGGATGGCTGCGCGCAGGTCCTGCACAGCACGGTAAACGGCACGCTCGGTGCTGCCACTGCTTACGGTGTTGAAACCAATGCGGTAGTTGATGGAAATGACCACATAGCCCAGCTTGGCGAAGTAATCGCAGAAGCGCGGAACAGGTGGCTGAATTTTATCCCCGATAAGAAAAGCTCCACCAAAGGCGTAGAATATGACCGGGCGATATTGTAATGTATCGCCATCCGGTTCATAAATATCCATGAGCAAATCCTGAGATGAGGAAAGCGCGCCATAGGGGTCTGCTTTGGCGTAGAGTATGTCGGAAGTCTTTTTGACTGTGTGAAAAATGGTATCGTTGTACCTGTCGGTATAGCATAGCTGCGAATAGCCCGAAAGCGAAATTGCCGATAGGATTGCAAAGAATAAAAGACGCATAGAGAGGACTTTACTACGCGGAAGTTACATCAAAAAAATGCACACATTATAATATAACCTACACCAAAATGTGCATTGAAGAAAGCAGGAATATCATAGTAATTTGCCCTTAGCTGAATAAAGGAAAGATTACTAAGCTATTAAGCCACTCTTTCCTTAAAAAGTAACAGGAACAGTAAGTGTCTGGTCGCCGCGCTTAAAAGTAACATTGGTGGTGGCTCCCTTCTGGAATTTGCCCAATGCCTCCATATATATGTAGATGTCGGAAACCATGATATCGCCCAACTTAATGATGATGTCGCCCTGCTTTAAACCTGCTACTGCGGCAGGCTTGCCATCGGTAACACCATCTACACGCAAGCCTTCGCCGCTGTGTGCGTAGTCGGGCATAACGCCAAGTGTAACCTTGAAGCTGCTGCGGGTATCCTGCTTATTACGGGTTTTGTTGAACTCCAGATCAGGCTTTTGCGTAAGGGAATCAATCAATTTGGCCATATAGCTCAACACACGCACCTCGCCTGGGTAGTTGATTTTATCCGCATCATCAGTTGGCTTGTGGTAGTCGCTGTGCTGGCCTGTAAAGAAGTGCAGCACCGGGATATTTTTCAGGTAGAAGGAAGTCTGGTCGCTGGGGCCAACGCCGCTGGAATCCAGCATCAGTTCGAAGCCAAAGGTATTTGCTGATTTCAGTAATGGCTCGAATACAGGTGAAGTGCCGGTGCCGTAAATCAACAGCTTATTGGTAGTATCGTTGAAGCGGCCAATCATGTCCATATTGAGCATGCATGACACTGTTTTCAGGTCCATGGTAGGCAGGTTGGTGAAATACTTGGAGCCTATAAGGCCCGCCTCCTCGGCAGAGAAACACATGAACAGAAAATTGACAGGCTCTTTGATACCATTCTGGCTGTAGTGGCGTGCAAGTTCTATAACGCCTGCCGTACCGCTGGCATTATCGTCGGCACCGTTGTGAATTTTGTTTTTAGGATTGGCATCGAGCGAACTGCCACGTCCATCTGTGCCCAGGTGATCGTAGTGTGCACCTATTACTATGGTTTTGGCAGCTCCATTGTCTAGAAAGCCGACAACATTATGCCCGGTAAAAGACTTGCCGGAAGTGTGAATGGTATCGTGCGGATTGTGCGACTGCTTATAGTCGAACGCCTGCAAAAAACCTTTGCTGCCCTTGGGTGTAAGGTTGTATGCAGTGAATTGCTTTATGATATACTGCTGCGCAAGCTTCTCCCCTTTTGTGCCGGGTGCGCGGCCTTTCAGCTTATCTGATGCCAGGTAAGTGATGTGGGTTCGGATGTTGGCTTCGGAAATAGCAGCCTGAGAAAAAATGTTAGCAGAAGCAAAAATGGCCAGGAAAAAAAATATGGTATGTTTCATTTGGTGTGTTGTATTTATTCAGCCCAATCAGCTATGAAAAGATTGGTGTCGCGCGTGCCGTGATTGTCGCGGTTGCTGCTCCAGATAAGCTTTTTGCCGTTAGGCGAAAA
>DLGO01000091.1:24339-24599 GCA_002482725.1 Bacteroidetes bacterium UBA7692
ATCGGTGTTGATGCTATACAGCTGGAAGTCGTAGCCACGCTCGGAATGGTGGTTGGAAGAGAAAATGATCCGTTTTCCATTGGGATGGAAGAAAGGTGCCCAGTTAGCTTTGCCCAGTTTAGTTACCTGCTTCAGGTCGCTGCCGTCTACATTGCAGGTATATATTTCCATGTTGGTAGGTGCAACCAGATTCCGGGAAAGGTAGCTTTTGTATTCTGTTACTTCTGCCTCGGTGGTAGGGCGTGAAGAGCGGAAAACCA
>DLGO01000112.1:0-1242 GCA_002482725.1 Bacteroidetes bacterium UBA7692
GCCAGATGCTTTCGCCCTTGCCGTGGCGGCCCACTTCGTCCATACCATCGTTCCAGTCGCCGGTGCCTATCAGCGGCAAACCATGCTCGCCAAAGCGCAGGCCATGCTCTATGGCGCGTACGCAGTGGTCGTACAGCGTGGCAGAACCGTTGTTGTGTGCCAGGTCGTAGTACGAGTCCTCATCGGCATTTAGCTGGCGTGCCTCCAGAAAAGACACCTGCTCGTCCAGCACCCCAGTATCGCCTGTGGCAAATACATATTTGCAGGTAACAAATGGCAGCCACAGGTAATCGTCGGAACAGCGCGTGCGCACGCCCCTGCCCAATGGCGGGTGCCACCAGTGCTGCGCATCGCCCTCTTTGAACTGGCGCGATGCAGCCAACAGTATCTGCTGCTTTACCAGCTCCGGCTTGGAGTGCATTACAGACAATACGTCCTGCAACTGGTCGCGGAATCCAAAGGCTCCACCCGATTGGTAGAAGCCGCTGCGCGCCCATAGCCTGCACGAAATAGTCTGGTAGGTAAGCCAGCCATTGGCCAATATATTAACCGCCTGGTTTGGCGTATCTATCTGTAGTATGTTAACCGTGTGCTGCCAGTGCTGTACGGCCCTGTCCAGCGCATCGGAAGCTGCTGCGGTACCGCGGAACCTGCGCGCAATCGAAGCTGCATCTGCTGCATCGTAGCCCTGCCCCAGCGTAAAGGTAACCTCGCGCAATTGCGTAGCTGCCAGGTCAAAGGTGACCTGCAATGCCGCGCACGGGTCCAGCGCAGCGCCCAGCTTGCCCGACAGTTTGGCGCGGTGAAGCGCAGCGGGATTGCTGAGCGAACCATTGCGCCCTATAAATTCTGTACGGTCGCAGGTATAGCTTTTCTCCATACTATCCACATCGAAGAAAGATACATGGTGGCTAAACTCTGCGCTATATGGATTTTTGGCAAAGAGTGCGCCGCTGGCGCTATCCAGCTCAGTTATTATATGCGGCGTAGTTTTTGAGCGTAGCTCGCCCAGCACCCATTCTGTAAATCCTGTTACAGATATACGCCTTGGCTTGCCGGAGCGGTTGCTCACTTTTATCCTGGTAAATTTAACCGGTGCTTCTATGTCGACATACACCCACATTTCGGTATGTATGCCTGCCTCTTCGTGCTCAAACACACTGTACCCAAGGCCGTGCCTGGCAATGTAGTTTGATTTGCTGGCAAGCCCGGGCAACTGGGTAGGACTCCACAAATACCCTG
>DLGO01000112.1:1251-20072 GCA_002482725.1 Bacteroidetes bacterium UBA7692
CGTCGCGCAGGTAAAATGCCTCGCCGCTCGGGTCCGCTATAGGATCGTTGGCCCATGGGGTAAGGCGCATTTCGTGCGCATTGTCGCGCCATGTGTACGACTGCCCGCTCTCAGATACTATGGTACCGAAAGATGGATTGGCGATAACATTTACCCAAGGCGCAGGCGTCATTTTGCCCTTCTCTGTAGCGATCACATATTCTTTGCCATCGGGCGAAAAGCCGCCTGTACCATTGAACAGTANNCAGTAATAAGTCCTGCGGAAGCGCAAGCCTATGTGCAGATGCACTATGCGTTTTGGTAGGTGTAAGCGCAGGGATAGGCGCACGGGCATAAGCCTTGCGGTTGATATGGTCGGTAAGTGTGCCGCCACCGGATGTAATGATAACGCGCGCTACTGTCTGGAACAAAATCCTGTCGTCGTTGGATATCTGCTCGGAGTTGCGTACAAACACACCGCCGGGCTTATCGGTAATTTGCGCATCGATAAGGCTCGCAATTTCATTTTGCAATACCTGCCTGTAGCCATCGTGGCTGTCGTTCCATATCACCAGGTCTACCGACAGGCCCTTTAAGCGCCAGAAGGTATGCGCCTGAATCAACTGGCGCACGAGGTCTACTGCGGTATGTTCCTCCACTTTCAGCAATACTATAGGCAAATCTCCTGAAATGGAGTAAGGCCATAGCGCAGATTGACCCCGGTGGTTTTTTATGAGTATGCCAGGGTCGGCGCGCAGTGCCGGGTTGTTGAACAATACAGAGTTGGCAAGCCTGCTGTATAGCTGTGCTTCCTGCTCTGTAGCATTTATCTGGCGCAGTATTACCTGGTTGTGCGTCCAGGCCAGCTCGAACACGCGGTCTTTGTGGTGCTTGTCCTGGTACTTGTCTATCAGCCCTTGGCAAACCTCTCGCGACTCCCCTATTCCGGTTATCATATCCAGCACTACAGATTCGCCTTCTTCCAGCACGATTTTGTGACGGATAGAGACTATAGGGTCCAGCACAGAACCCTGGTTTCCGCCCAATGGGCCTTTGGTAGCCATAGCCTGCGGAGATGAGATATTGTTACCACGGCCTATGAATGCCAGGCGGTCTGTTTCGTAGCTTATTTCCTCCGCAGCCTTGCCATGAATGTTCATGATATGGAGCATCCAAGGCGATTTTTCGTTGACCGATTTTGGCCTACGGCTACAGATGATAGCGTGCTTGTTTGATTGTATCTCTGTTTGCACAAACAAGTTACTGAAAGCAGGGTGCACGGCATCGGCCTGTGCATTGGCTATTACCACTTCGGCATAGCTGGTTACATCTATTGTACGGGTGCGGCCCGACTTATTGGTGATGGTCATGCGCCTCATTTCGATATCATCCTCAGGTGACACCACTATCGCTGTATGTGTGTCTATCTTATTGTTGGCACCACGGAAGTCGGCACGACCCTGCGAGAAGGCCACCTCCAGGTTCTCTATGCGCTGCAGCGTTGGCTGGAAACTGTTTGACCAGAAGCTGCCATCCTCCAGGTCGCGGATAAAGCAGAATGTACCCCAGTTGTCGCGGGTAGCATCTTCGCGCCAGCGGGTAACGGCGGTATCTTTCCACCTGCTGTAGCCTGCGCCACTATTGGTTACCATTACATGGTAGCGGCCATTGGAGAGCAGCTGCACCTCCGGTACAGGCGTGCTTGGCGTATTGATAATGCGTATCTGCGGCTCTGTAACCGACAGCACCGCTTCGTCTATATTGGTAGTATGTGCAAAGAAAGAGCTGGCCTTAGGTATGCGCTCCTGCAACAGCAGTAGCGTTGCCTGAAACTGTGGCTCTGCCTCAAAGCGCTTCTGCATAGGCTTGTTCAGCAGCAGGTACGCCATAGACAGGAAGCTCATGCCCAAGTGGTGCGCCATATATGACTGCACTATAACGCTATCCTGCCCGCGCGGCAAGCGCGAAGGGGTATAATCTACGGCCTCATAAAAACCATATTTACCCTCGAAGCCTGAATCCTGCAATATGCGCAGGTTGCTGTAAGCCTTATCGGGCGCTACCATAAGGGCCAGCGCTGTAGCGTAAGGTGCTATAACTATATCCTCGCCCAGGCCACGCTTGAGGCCAAGGCCAGGCACCCCAAATGCGCGGTACTGGTAGTTGAGCGCGGCATCTACCATATTGTAGCTGGACTCAGATACACCCCATGGAATATTGCGCTGCTTGCCATATTCTATCTGGCGCGTTACGGCTGTTTCTTCTGTCTGGCTCAGCAATGTATTTTCGTAAGAAGGCATTACCAGCAGCGGCATCAGGTACTCGAACATAGAGCCGCTCCATGATAGCAGTATAGGCCGGCCACCTGCATTGGTGAGCAATCTGCCCAGCGCAAACCAGGTCTCCTGCGGCAGCTTGCCCTGTGCTATACCTACGAACACGCCGAGGCGTGCCTCTGACCCCAACAGATCGTAGTAGCTGCCATCTGCTTTGTGCTCTTCTACATTGTAGCCGATGGTAAGCAGCTTCTTGATTTTGCTATAGAGGAAGTCGTACTCCATATCCGACAGGCTGATGCACTGCTGAGCCAGGTAATCCAGCGTAGACAGCTGCTCCTCAACTCTTTGGCACGAATCGGCAAAAGATACTTTCAGTACGTTCAGCCATTCATTGTCCTCCGAGTTATAGGTATTGGGCTGATGATATATATCGTCTTCTATTGTTTTGTAAATACCCGGCAGATCCTGCAAAGCAGGAATATGGCTGAAGGAGAACCTGCTGCGGAAACCTTCCGGCATATTTTGCATGAAAATCCATGGCGCGTAGAGCTGTATCTGGTCCAGCGGCTGCTGAATATTTTTAGCCAGTGAATCGAGCCACCATCTGGTTTGGCTATCCGGAGCGGGATTCAGCGCTTTATCCAGCTCGGCGCATTCTACCTGTATCTGCAGGAGGAATTCGCGTACATCCCGCAATGTTTGTGGTGCAGGGGTAGACAGGCGCTTCAGGTTGAACCGGAAGCGGCTGAGCACCATAATATCTTTTTTGTTGGTTACCTGGTTCAGCACTTCGAATGTGTCGGAAATGCCATGCACCAACCTGTCTGAAACTATTTTTTGCGCAGGCATGGTAAGTATGCCCTGACGGAGCGTAAGCAGATGCCCGGCCAGGTTGCCGCTGTCTACTGTAGATATGTAGCGCGGGAACAATGGCTGCAGTGAAAGGGTGTCGTACCAGTTATAGAAGTGGCCATGCAGCCTTTCCAGCTTGTTCATGGTGCTGATGGTGCCTTCGGTACGCTCTATAAACTCTGTGGTAGTAATGTACCCGAAGTCGTGGGCAGTAAGGTTGCTGAGCAAGGCAAGGCCGATGTTGGTCGGCGATGTCCTGTGCGCTATTACTTCTACCGGTACTTCCTGGTAGTTATCAGGCGGCAGCCAGTTTTCGGCAGGGGTTACAAACTTTTCGAAGAAAGCCCATGTTTTGCGGGCAAGCTTCTGCACAAAGAGTGTGCCCTCTTCCGATAGCTTTGCCGTAGCATTTGGCAGCGGACGGCTAACCCACCAGGTAATGGCAGGAGCCAGCATCCAGATGAATAATATAGGCGTGGCTATCTGCAAGGTGTCATGTGCCTGGTAGTACAGGTAAGCGTAGGCAGCTATAGCAATAACCGGCTCCACCAGCATAAACAGGTAGGCATTGAAAAGGGTAGGTGATTTGCTGATTTTGAAGCTGCTGGAAGTAACCCACTCCAATAGTTTTTTGTGCGATACCAGCATGCGCCATGAGGTACGCAGTATGAGCACAAAACTCATATAGGCCTCATAAGGGAGGCATATAATAGTAAAGAAAGTATTGATGGCCGCATTGCCTGCAGACTTGCTGGATACAATGATGTGGTGGGTGAGTATAAGGTCTGCCGGCTTGCGCAGCATATCCCACAGGCTGCCGATGATAACCGGCAAAACGATGATGGCAGTGACCATGAACGTCCATAACGCAGCATCGCCTTTTAGCACCCAGCCTATAAGTATAAAGAGGGTGAAGGCCAAAGGCACCAGGCTACGGCGTATGTTGTCGAATATTTTCCAGCGGGAAAGGGCCGTAAGGGGATTGCGGTGCCAGCGCTTATCGCCACCCGGTACAAAAGGCAGGAACCATGCGGCTATCTGCCAGTCGCCCCGCAGCCAGCGGTGGCGGCGCTTCATATCTACAGTGAAAAGCTGCGGGTGCTTTTCATACAACTGCACATCGCTCAAGAGTCCTGAGCGCGTATAGCAACCCTCTAAGAGGTCATGGCTCAGAATGCGGTTTTCGGGTAGCTGGCCTTTGAGGGCTTCTTCAAATATATCTACATCGTATATGCCCTTGCCTATAAAGGAGCCTTCGTAAAAAAGATCCTGGTACACATCGGAAGTGGCGCGGGTGTATGGGTCTATGCCCGGCTCGTTGCCGTTCATCAATGCGTATATGGTGCTATCGGGACCCGGCATGCTTACGGATACCCGTGGCTGCAGTATGCCATATCCTTTGGTCACTATCTTTTTTTCCGGGTCATACACAGCGCGATTCAGCGGGTGCGCCATGGTGGCTATTATTTTCCAGGCAGCCTCGCGGGGCAGCTGGGTATCGGAGTCGAGGGTTATTACATATTTTATATTTGGCAGCACATCCCTGTCGCCCAGTATCACCGAAAAGCAATCTTTGGAGTTGCCTCGCAGCAATCCATTGAACTCTGTCAGCTTGCCGCGCTTCCTTTCGTAGCCCATCCATATTTTGTCGTAGGGGTTCCACTTGCGCGGCCTGTGGAACAGGTAAAACAAGTCACCGTTTTCGCGGCCGTATTTTTCGTTCAGCGCCAGTATCTTTTGGGAAACGCGGCTCAGCAACGCTTCGTCTTCCGGTAGTGTTTCTGTTTTGGCATCCACAAAACAAAGGAGCAAACCAAAGTGCAGGTTATCGGCTTTATTGGCCAGAAAGCGCACCTCCAGTGCTTCTACCAGTTCATCTATTTCATTGGCGCTGGAAAGCATGCTTGGTACTACTACCATGGTACGCGCATCGGCTGGAATAAGTGTAGAGTAATCCAAGCGCGGCAAAAGGCTGGGACGCACTATAAGCGTAGACAGGAAATTGACAACTGACATGGAAAACTGGCTTACACAGGTAATAGCTACCAACCCAAACAATACCACAAGCCAAACCGGATTGCCATCCTGCCTGGCATGCATAACTATAAAAGCTGTGATAGCTATGGTGATGAGGAACGCAGGACCCAGATACATCGTTAGCGGATAATTACNNACCTGCGGATAGAACCGGGTATCGGCATCTTCATTTTTGCCAGGCGTTCTGTCTCCGGCAAGCCATCATCTATCAGAAAAAATCCTAAATGGGCAGTTCTATGCTCAACTCCATTTTTCAGCGCAGATGCTTCTGCGAGATTAACGGCTATCTGGGCAATTTCCGCCTCCTGTAATGTAGAGTTTTTGGCAATTTGCTCTACAACATGCCTGTACCTGTCGCGGGTGGAGAAGTCCATGGTGCCATAAACAGGATCATTGAGCAGTACATGCTCTACTACGCTATTGGTCTCAACAAATTCGCGCCAGTCGAGGTTTCCCAATAACCTGAGGCTGCCTATGCTATTGCTTACCGACACCTGGTCCGCGGCCTGCTTCTGGTTTTCGGCCTGCACCAGCTCGGCGCTTGTCTGGCCTGTTTCGGCCAGCTGGTCTTCTATCCAATTGAGCGCCTGCGACAGGCTTGGGCCCTTGCCGCGCAGCTGGCGGTGCAACTCTGCCACAAATGCCCTGTCCATACGCGGCTTGGAGCGCGCCATGTCGGCTATCTCCAGCACAAGGTTGCGCGGATTGGTTTCTGCTGTCTGTATCATGCGCAGCGCCCAATAGTCGGCTATGGAGCGGTTGGTTTTATCTACTGCTATGCGCACGCATATACGGCGCAGGTTCTCTATAAGCGCCAGACGAAGCATGATAGGCACTGCCCACAGCTCACCCAGCTTGAATTTTGTAACNNGGTAAGCCTCGGTAAAATTGTTGAGGCTGTTGAGGTCTATATGCCCATCGCTGTGCGATACTATCTGCAAGGCTATATCGTAGACCCTTGGCAGGCCCTCTGAGGGGCCGGATATAAGCGTAGGCAAGCCCTCGCTGTAGCCCTTTGGCAGGTGCTTGCGCGCCATGCGTATCTGCTCTTCTATCAGGTAAAAGTTATCCAATAGCCATTCGCTGGCGGGGGTTATAAGCCCGTTTTCCTTTACGGCATCGGTGAGCATGTTGCGCACGGCCAGCAGTATCTTTTCGTTGCCGGTGAGCCTGGCCAGCATGCGGTCGGGCATTTTGGTTTTGCTCACCACATGCGACTCTGCCAGCGACTTGCTCAGCTGCGCCATGTGGTCGTAACTATATAATTCTGCCCTGAGGGGCTCCTGAAGGATGTATTCAGCCTCTGCATCGCCGATTATGAAATCTTTTAGCTGCGTAAGGAAGACATCAACGGGGTTATTATTCAAATTCATTCGCTATACTTTTGAATCCAGTTTCGGACTGAAATAATTTTAATATGACCAACTTCCTTATTACCGCATAGAAGTATATAATTCGGTGCCAATGTTGGGGCAGAGATGGAATTTTCTCTACATAAGATTTTTACAGCTGCTGCACGCTGAGAATTCCTACCTCATTATGATGCTTTTTAGGGGCAAAAACCACTGGCATAATTTATTCGCGGCTTCACACAGCACACTATTTATAACATTAAATCAACAATCATGAAAAGGTTATTTATAACAGGAGGATTTATCACTCTTCTACTTTACGGTGCAGCGGTACTTGCGAGCTCCCTGCCATTGATAAGCGAAGCACCTTACCAGACTTCGGATTCTACAAGGACAAAAAGCACAGGGAAAACATATAAGGATAAATCTGCCAAAGGAACACAGGACGGCACGTGGCAGCACGACAGTACGGGCAGGAAAGGCCCGCACATGCACAAAGACTCCATCCGATAATTGACAAGAGCCACGAGGCTCTTTCGATATACTTTTTTTCTTAACTAATAAATCAGTTTTTATGAAAAGCACTAGTAAAAAGAAATCCGGACAACAAGACCTGACAGACACCCAAACGCCGGGTTTACAGGACAAGGAAAGCCGCTTTGTACAAGGCGGATCTACCAAAGCAAATCCTGCGGGGCAGAAACAAGATTTTAACAGGACACAGTCTGAGGAACTAGAAGACGGGCAGCCTATACAAAGCAACAAGCGCGGGCGCAACGAACATCAACCAACGCAGGAGGCAGACCCGCAAGGCAGTGGAGTTAATATCCGAAAGTCCTCTAAAGACAGGGATAAGGATAATCTGGATCTGGGTAAGTCAGACTATGACGATGATGATGAACAATAAATAAGCCGTAAGGTATTATTATAGAAAAGGGATAGCAGATCTGCTATCCCTTTTCTATTTAAGGGAATTACATGAAACCGCCGATGTTATAACCTATAGTAGCGAACATGCAGAATATGATATGCGCGAAGAACAGATTGGCATAATAACCTTTGTAGTTGATTTGTGGAGGATCGGGATGAAGCCTGAATACAGTGAACCAGATACCAATAGCTGCTACACCACTCACTGCACCAATCCATACACTATTTACTAAGTTAGGCGCTACAACACTATGATTCCACATGAGCATATATGCCAGCACAAAAGCCAAACCTGCAATAACATGCAAGACCCAACCTATAATAGAGTGCAGCCACCGCCGCTCACCCTGAAAAAGCCTGCAGGAAAGAATGGCGAGTATCTCGGGCTCCCTGAAATTGGAGTGAACAGCGAGAGATAGTACATAACTAAAAACGGTCATAGCGGCAGTGCCGTAAAAGGTTGCGGCTACAAGTTGCAGAGTGTCCATGATTTAATTTTATTCAGGTAAAAAAGATAGATGATCAGCAATAAAAGATTTAAGCCTGATACCATAAAACAGCACTTTGCATGGATATGGTAAGTACTATTGTATATAGCAATGCGGCAGCAATTTCAATTGTGTGAATATTCTATGTAACTATTGTGGCAGTAGGTTCACAATACAAGCGTTGCACGGGTAAAAAATTCCCAATTGCGCGCTGGTATCAGTGTGTAAACAGCGGGAATAGCTTTTTCTTTTCAGTCCTCATAAAACAAACTAACATGAAAAACACAACCACCTCTAAAACAGGTAACAAAAGCGCACAAGCTGCGCCAAAACCTTCAACCCCTTCGGCAGCTTCTAAAAAAGCGGGAGGCACTAAAGCACAACAAGGCGCAGAGCCGGGAGATAATGCTTCTAAACTACACAAGCTATTTGAGGATGAATTGAAAGACATTTACTGGGCAGAAAAAGCACTTGTAAAAGCACTTCCTAAAATGGCAAAAAATGCAACGTCGCCAGAACTGGTAGAGGCTATACAAACGCACCTGGGCGAAACACAGGAGCAAGTAAGCCGCCTGGAGCAGGTATTCGAATTAATAGGCACCAAAGCTCAGGCTAAGAAATGCGAAGCAATGGCAGGCTTGCTAAAGGAAGGAGAAGAGCTGATGCAGGATAATGATAAAGGAGTAATGCGCGATGCAGCTATCATATCTGCTGCGCAAAAAGTAGAGCATTATGAAATAGCCAGCTATGGCACCTTGCGCTCATTTGCCGAAACGCTCGGCCTGGATGAAGCAGCTACACTGCTGGAAGAAACGCTGAATGAAGAGAAAAATGCGGATGAAACCCTGACAGGTGTAGCCGTGAGTGCCATCAACATTGCAGCAGCTAATGAGGAAGAAGATGAAGACTCTGAGGAAGAAGACGAAGATGACTCTGAAGAGGAATCAGATACTCCCAAAGGCAAAAGTGACAAAAAGAAATAGAATCCTTTTTTAAGCGGGTAGAGGTCCTATGTTTTCATAGGGCCTCTTTTTTTGCCCTATGGCAGACAGCTATGTAACCGGGATATACAAATCGAAGGTTGCTCCCTTGCCTGGCTCCCCATTGGCAGCGATAACGCCATTGTGGTTTTCCACTATCTTTTTCACTATGGCCAGGCCTATACCGGTGCCTACGTATTCATCTTTGCCGTGTAACCTTTGGAACACTTCGAATATCCGCTCCTTGTACTCCGGCTCGAAGCCTATGCCGTTGTCGGAAAAGGATATGTAACAATAGACCCGATCCGGCATCAATAAGCCGGGCATGAGCCTGCCATCCAGCACCTTGCCTGTGATGGTGATATGCAGTGGCACTTCGGGCCTGGAAAACTTCAGTGCATTGGTAAAGAAGTTGTGCATTAGCTGACGAAACTGAAAAGGGATAATGCGCAGTTCAGGCATTTCATCGACTTCTACTATAGCGCCCTTTTCAGTAATAAACTCTTTCAGTTCATTCTGCACATCATCTATCAACAGCTGCAAATTGGCTGTCTCAAATTTCTTTTCGTTGGTACTGGTGCGCGAATAGCTGAGCAGGTCATCTATCAAAGTCTGCATGCGCGCTGCAGCACTCTGTATGCGGGCAAAAAAGTGCTGCCCGCTTTCCGATAACCTGTCATGTTCCTTTTCCATGATGCGGTTAGAGAACATCTGGATTTTGCGCAGCGGCTCCTGCAAATCGTGGCTGGAGATATAAGCAAAAGACTCCAGCTCCTTATTCACTTTATCCAGGTGGGCATTGGCTTCGGCCAAGGTAGCATTTGTTTCCTGCAACTGCTCTTCGTACCTCAGCCTTTGTATTTCTATCTCTGCTCTTTTGGCTACTATGCGCAGTATGGATGCCACAGTTTCATAATCCTCAATCCGCTTCTGGTGCATGACCACAATCAGCCCTATAGGCTTATCATTGCTATCGAACAAGGGATAACCTATATACCCCTCTACATTAAATTGCTGAAGCGCCTTGCTGTCGGGAAACAGCTCCCTGTTGCGTTCCGGAAAGATATAAGACTTATTCTTTATTACCTCCTCACATGGTCCTGCCACGGTAGAGTAAGTGATATTTTGCCTCAACTTACCATTGGCGGCAATGGATATGGTATTCACCCAAATTTCATCCCCTTTTGGTTGCAGCTCCCCTATCAGTACATAATCGAGCCCTGTAAGGTCGGATATATACTGAACCAGCGAATTGAAAAACTCCAGCTGCGGTGTAGCGGCAGAGAAACGCTCGGAAAATTCTGTAAGGAAACGCTTATTGTATTTGCTGAGGGCATTTTCCATATTGCTCTGCTGCAGCGATTCATTGGCCACGAGCAACTCTCTGGTGCGCTCTTCTATTACTTTTTCCAGCCTTATTGCCTCTGTTTTACGGTCTTCTATATCGGTGCTGGTACCTACCCACATTTTTATATTGCCCTGCTCATCTTTTTGCGCTATGGCGCGGCTCAGCTGCCACCTGTACACGCCATCGCTCCTTAGGAACCGGTGCTCATAGATAAAGTCGTTGCCGCTGCTTACGCTTTCTGTCCACAGGCGAATATTTTCTGCCCTGTCATCGGGATGCACCATTTGCAGCCATCCATCTTGTGCTATCTGCTCCTGCGATAAGCCTGAATAGCTGAATACAGAATCACTAAAGTAATTCAGGTTGCCATCGACATCGCCTGTCCATATCAACTGAGGCATAGAGTCTGCCAGCAAGCGGAATTTAGCTTCACGCTCCTGCAACAGCTGCTCCTGGTATTTGCCTTCGGTAATATCCCTGAGCGTGCCTACCAACTTGTCGGGCGCGCCTGCATGATTATAGAATACCTTGCCCTGCACCTCTATCCAATGTATAGATTTGTCAGGCCATATTATCCGGGCCTGGTAGTTGAGCCGGCCTTTGGCAAAAGCTCGCTCTAATGCTTTCTTTCTACGTTTTACATCTTCGGGGTGGAAGTGTGCGACCAGCTCTGCATGTGACAAGTCTGTATCATCGTCATCGTAGCCGAATATTTCCATATACCTGCGGCCATACCTTATCTCTTCGGTCTCCACGTCCAGCTCCCACACAGCCAGTCCACTCGACTCTATCACTATGTTCAGGCGCTCTTCGTTTTCCTTTATCCTGTCCTTGCTGCGCACCTGCTCGTGTATATCCATACAGGCGCTTATATACCCTTCGAAAACGCCATCTGAAGAAAAGCGCGGCACACCGTTTTCAGATATCCAGCGATAATTACCATCGTGCCTGCGCAACCGGTATTCTACATAAAACTCCTGACGCTTCGCTAATGACTCTGTATAAATGGCTATGTGCCTTTCAGAATCAGCAATATGTATTCCTTCCGCCCATCCATTGCCCAGTTCCTGCTCCATGGTACGGCCTGTAAAATCGAGCCATGCCTTATTCAGGAAGTTGCAGAGCCCATCCGCACCGGCCATCCATATCAGCACAGGAGCGCTGTCGGCTATTTCCTTAAAGCGTTTTTCGCTCTGCTCTATTTCCCTTCGCGCGGTTACCTGCTGCGTAACATCTGATGCTATGGCCACTATGCCGGTTATAACACCAGATTTATCCCTAATAGGCTGATAAACAAAATTGATATAAGTAAGCTCTACGCTGCCATTTCGTGGCAGGTAAAAGGGGTGCTCATTTGCGCTGAAGGGGATTCCCGTCCTGAACACCTCCCCTATCAGATTTTCAAGTCCCTGACCTTTGGCTTCGGGCAAGCCCTCAAATATGGGCTTGTTCATTACATCTTCGGCCTGCTTACCCCACACATCCAGCATCAGCTGGTTGGCCACTTCTACTATATGGTTTTGCCCACGGAAAATACACATAGCCACAGGCGCCTGCATCAGGTCGTTCAGGTATTCATGGTTGCTCTGCTCTATAACAGACCGGCTTTCCTTTATGCTTGCCAGCACTCCCGCTATAGCGCCATTTTCTCCTGCTACCGGGCTGTAAGTAGCTGTAAGGAAACTATCGGCTTTAAAAAAAACGTCTGAACTGTTGGGTACCGCACTGCCACTAAACACCTGTGTGAGATCAGCTAGCGCATCCGGCAATACATCCTCTGCCTTTTGACCTATAATATTGGTTGCGGGAAAAAGTGTTACCGCTGCATCGTTCAAAAAGATTATCGACTCTGCGCCCCAAAAAAGACACATAGGAGCATCGGCATGCAACAGTATACCAAGTGAGGTAAGCAAGCTTTGAGGCCACCTATCTGCAGGCCCAAGCGGGGATTCTGCCCAATTAAATGCCTTGATAGCCTTACCGGTTTTACTTCCTTCAGGAATAAAATTAAAATAAGGATCCGATGCTTCAGCTTTCATCTGTATGTGATGTTACAAGTATAAGTAATCGTAATTTAAACTTTAAACACCCAGGCCGCTAATTATATATTTACCAGCGAACAGTTGGGATAACAAGAGAAATAAATAAATGTTTAACAGTTTATGGACTGCTGCATAACTGAGGGAAAGGTTTGTCGCAATCGACCCCTGCTATTGCCGTAACCGGGAACTATAAGGTGATAAAATACTTTTAGCTTTGCCCCACATTCATAATTTCAATAACATAAAATACATACACAATGGCAAGAGTAAGCACCTACCTGAACTTCGCTCGCAATACCGAGGAAGCATTTAATTTTTACAAGTCTGTTTTCGGCGGGGAATTTGGCGGGCACGGCATAGCCCGTTTTGGCGATATGCCACCGATGGAAGGTATGCCGCCCATGCCTGAGGAAGACAAGAACCTGATCATGCATATAGAGCTGCCGATAACAGGCGGGCACAACCTGATGGGTACGGATGCACCAGAGAGCATGGGTTTTACCGTGACCCGGGGCAATAACATACACATAAACCTGGAGCCGGATACCAGGGAAGAGACAAAGCGACTATTTGATGGCCTGCGCGAAGGTGGTAATGTGACGATGGAGCTACAGGATATGTTTTGGGGCGCCTACTATGGCACTGTAACGGACAAGTACGGCATCACCTGGATGGTGAACTGTACTAATAACCAGCAACCATAACTTAAATAAAAAAAGAGAAGAGACATGATCATTTGCTCATGTCTCTTCTCTTTTCCTGTAAATAGATTTATGCGATTTTCTATATTTTAAACCACCTGATTCTAAAAGCACGCCCGGAAGCATGCACTTCTGCAATGTAAATACCAGAAGTAAGCCTGCTTACATCTATTGATTTATCCACACCTAATACTGACTCCATTAAAAAGCGGCCATCTGCGCTAAAAATGCGCACAGCTTCTCCTTGTGTAACAAACAGCATATTACCGGTGGGATTCGGATAAGATTTTACTCCCGGGTATGCCACTTCATCAATATAGGTGTTAAATCCAACACCTATAGTAAAACTACCTGTGGCTATACAGCCGTTTGCATCTGTAACCGTAATGGGATAATTACCAGCCGCCAATCCATACATTACATCGTTTACAATTGTACCATTGTAGTTGATAGCAAGGGGACTGCTGCCAATATTTGTATAAATAATGGCTCTACCATCTGTTGCTCCCGCTACAGATTCATTGGTAATAGAATAAAGCAGGTCGATTTGGGGAGATTGCTCTAAAACAGTATATGAGGATTTGCCTGTGCAACCTGCAGCATCGGTAATGGTTACCGTATAGGTGCCCGGAGCCATTTCAATGTGCCTGGCTGTGGCATTGCCATCACTCCACAAGTATGTGTGTGGTTGGTAGCCATTAGTGTAAAATGCTGTAGCCGCGCCATTGAAATTTTTGCATCCTGTATTTGGCTCGTCATCCTTAATACCCACACCAATACCTGTAGTATCGTTGGGCACCTGATTTTGCACTACTACAGTACATTCAGCAGCATCTGTTATAGTTACTCTGTAAGTACCTCCCAACACAGATGATAAGTTTGATTTAATACTTCCATTACTCCATGAATAAGTAAAAGGACTTTTGCCTCCGGTGATAGATACATTCATTGAACCACTGCCTCCAACACACTCGCGGTTTACAAAAGTAGTGCTGGTGGCGCTAAGCGAAGCTACATTTTCGGGAACCACAGCCGAAACTGTATCTGCACATCCACTATTATCTTTAATTATTGCAGTATACGATCCTCCCTTCACGCCAATAAGGTTCTGACCATTACTACCATTACTCCAGTTATAAGAATAATTTCCGCTTGTACCTGTAATTTGCAGTACAACCGACCCGTTGTAGTTTTTACATTTGGTGTTAGTCGAAATAGCTGAAACGGTTGCATTGACCACAGGATTTTGATCAGGTACATTTACAGTAATATCCTGAAAACATCCCGCACCATCTGTTATTGTAACAATATACTGGCCTGCACCAATTGGTGAAAATATACCTGTACTGTTTTGCGAAGTACCAATATTGTACAAGATAGGTGCTAAACCTGCACTGGCACTTACCTTTATATAACCATTAGTTTGCAGGCACAATGTCTGTGCTTTAACCGAATCCAGTGCAGCCACAAATAAGGGTGCATTTGTTATAGTAAAATTGATGCTGTTTCTGCAACCTTCCAATGACTTTACATTTATGGTATAGTTGCCGGGGGCAAGATCGTTGTAAATACCCGTTGTATTTGGGGCACCGATACCCGTAAATTCATAAGCAGCTGTGCCGTTTGCGGGAACGATTACAGCCCTACCCTGGCCTAACCCTCCGCAATCGGGGCTTATGCGGGAATTCAATTGAAAAGTAACTTCCTCATTTGTGCTTATAAATATCTGTTGCTCCACAGAATCACCACTAACGCCGTTCTTGTAGGTAATTGTATAAAAGCCATTTTTAAGGCCGGATATTGTATCGCTATCTACCAATGTTGCCGATGCAAGCATGGTGTTATTATAGTATAATCTGTAACTTGTCCAGATATAGGGGGCATTCTGAGCTATCACTAATACCGCGTTTGTATCCTTGCTTCCGCAGTTACTGCTATAAAAGTCAGCAACCGGCAATACTATATTCACTTTTTCAATAGCTCCTATCGTCGGTGGATTTGAGCGCAATAGCTTATAAAAATCCCTGTTAACCCATGCGCTTGTAAATCCTTTACCTATAAGATTAGTACCTGCCGGCGAAAAATTAATATGTGCTTCATCTCCATCCGGATTTTGGAGTGTAATGGCTGAATCGCCCGAATTACCGTTTTGTCCCGGCAAAGCAGATCTTATTTGTGCTATAGTTCTTTGCCAGTTTACACCATTATTGTAGGTAAGCAAGCGACCTCCGGTATTCTTATAATAAATATTGTAGTCCGCAGCCATATTGAGTGGCGATACCGAGTAATACAAGCTGTGCTTTGTGCTATCTCCATTAGTGGTAGCATTCCAAAAAATATTATTAAAAACCCTGGAAATCTGATTGCGTGAAACAACAGAATCATAATAACAGCTTGTTCTTAGCGTTGCATTTTGTGCTGCCCCCCTGATGTAGATTGTATTGTTCCACAAATCAATAGCTGACCGGGTATTATTTATTTTTACGCCATATACCGAAGACCGTAGCGCAAGCGCATTGCCGGCAGTATCAACACCCAGCGCTATAATATTATTCTTGAATAATGAATATGAAGTAAATATTCCCGCAACCTCTCCCAGATTTGAATTATTATGTAGAAAACCTATAAAATTACCATCGGCCTCAATTTTGCCGGACACGTTCATCCCATAGACCCGGCCTGCTCCTGATCCTCTAAAAGTCAAACCTGTAATAGTATTAGAGACAACATCCGTGGAATCCGTACCCCCTCCGTTGGAACTGTTAATGCCCGAAAGCTCTCCTGAAGCAGAAGATAAGGATATGTTATTTATTACATTACCAGAAATGCTATCCATATTGCCACAATGAATAATATTGAACGATACTGTACCGGCGTTAATTGAATCCCTAATATTTTCAATAATATTCCCTTCCATCACCCCAATTACTTTGACATCCTCGTCATCGCAAAAAATAACGCTTACATTCGAAACCAGCTCTTTTATAAAAATATTTCTGATAATATTTCCCTTTACCAAAAATGTTTTAGGTGTCGTAAAAGCGACTGCCGGCTTTAAATAAACAAAAGACATAATTCTTGAGCTAGTCAACTTACTAAGGTTAATATTGGACATTTCATTATCCTCAGCAATTATACCTGCAGAAGTAACACTTACATCTATAACAGATCCGGCACCTATACCATTTTTCCAATTAATAAATTTGTTTCTCGAAATTTCAGTTTTCCGAAGGTTAACTGTGCTGGCAATATGGATAAATCCTTGAACATCGTATACCTTGGAATTAGTAACGAAATTAGATTCTAGCTTTATACTATCCGCGGTTACAGCATTTGCAGAGAGATCAATATATCCGTAAAGTTCTGTGCTATCAATCTTATTACCAACGATATAATTCGGAAGCGGTGAACTATAATTACCAAAAACAAAACCTCCCAACCGAGAATTCCTGAAACTATTATTTTTAATATATCTGGAATTATAAAAAACACTACCACCGGTAGTAGTTCTTTCAATACTATTTTCTACCGAATATGCACTCTTGCACTCTCCTTCAAATAAATAGGAACTGTTAATATATACACTGTCTCCGGCATTCTGCGATCCGATTACATTCCTGTAGTTGAAGCCAGAATTTTTTATTATTCCTGATACCACCAGATTTCCCATCGGGTCACCTCTATTATCTATTTTGGTCCTGTTAATCCTGTTATATCTAACTGTATCCAGATCAGTTGTGTTGCAATCTGCATTTATAAAAACAAACAGCGGCTCTAAAACTGTTTGGCGCGCAGTATCCGGATCTCCCAATTGGTTCGATTCTATCAGACTATTGCCCTCAACAAGTATAAATGCACCTTTATAATTAGATACAAAAATATTTTTCAGTGTATTGGCTCTTACTACGTGTCTATCAGTCTGGGCTACCCCGGAAAGTGCCCTGACACTTATAAGATTAAAAGCGCTGGTGCCGCTGGCCGGGTTAGATTTTGTTTGATTGCCTTTGCTGAATTTCTGCGACCCTCCCATATAATTGCTGTCAATAAGCAGTTTTTTAATTGCATTGGCACAATAAATATAACATAGGCCAGATCCGGATGTGGTGGCTGTTGTTCCCTCAAAAAAATGGTTAGCCCTTATAGTAAGTCCTGTTGAGGTTTTGTTAAACGAAACTGCCCGATTTACAATTGAAGATGAAGCGATGATCTTCATAAATTCCGCAAATGTATTACCATATATCAGGGTATTGGTTGCCCTGTTATTATCGCCATTTATAAACCGGTAACAATAGTTGAGATACGGAGAAAAGTCATTGAATTGTATTTTATTATTATCATCCAATTTGTTAGTGGGAGCCGCCGCATTGTAGGTAAACTCCACTAATCCCAAGGCAGTTGATACACCCTGTATTTTACAATACTGTATGATGCAATTGCTCGTTCCGTTCTGTATATTGATACAGTTTCCCGTATTGTTGGTATTCAAAAGGATTAGATCACTTTGCCCGGCCCCATTAACCCGCCCATCCAGAATTACATTTTCGGCTCCATGAAAAACAAGGCTTGCACCAGTATTGGATCCGGCTATAGCCAAACCAGCCACAGCGGGTTGTACGGTGATGGTACGAGCAGGGGTTGTTCCGGCCTTAAATCCAAAAGTTATTGGAAAAGTTTCGAATGAAGAGTTATAGCCTGCTTCCAACCGGATAATATAAGCCGTATTGATGGTAGCAGGAATAGCATTATAAGCATCTTGCAGGGTGCTATACTGTTGGCCATTTCCAACTTTTAAAATCGTTTGGCATATAAGTGTATGGCTTACAAACAGAAACGCCAGCGCAGAGGCAATTTTTCTCATACTCTATTCTAAATGATCAGGATACTCTTGCCACTTTTTCTACGGGAATACATAAACCTGCGCAGGAAAGGGTAGTGATTATAATGATCGGGTTATTAATTATGGCTGTGAAAATATAACATTATGCTTTAACAAAATATGCTTTAACAATTGAAAAAACGTAAAGTAACTACTTGCAGGTATTGAATCTGGAATTAAAAAATAATATAAATACAATCAACATTGGTATTACTGGTGCTGTTGTTGCCTCGCTTTTTGCCATACGCTGCCTGGCATTATACAAGTATTCGTTTAGGTCAAGATGCGGGCCGCTACCTGATGGGTAGCGGCTTTTTTGTGTCCATTGGTAGGAGTGGTAAAAAAGATTTACCACCTGAGCGTACAGGAAAAAAGTCTGTTCACATTTTTTAGAATCTCCTGTAGCCTTTGGTATTCCTTGGGTTTGGGTGAGTGATGCATTTTGCCGCTTTTTTTGCTAGAGTTGAAGCAGGGTTGCGAAAGATATTTGTGGTGTAATGTGCGTGGACGTAGCAGTGCTACGTCTTTACAGAATATAGGCCATGCGGGTGTGGAGACGCGATAAATCGACGTCTCTACATGCGCAGCGCACGACTATACATATTTACAATAACCAATGTAAAAACCATTATGAAAAAGGAAGAGTACAAGGAGCAGGTTGAGTTTTTGAAAAAGAAGATCAAGCTGGGGTTTAGGGGTAACGACCTGTTTACCCTGTTCAACAAGAAGTTTAAATTGGCGATAGCTACCTACGAACGCAGGGTGGCGATGGCGCGGGCGCAGATGGCAGGTGGCACGAAAGGCCCAGCCTGCTGGGTGCTGGTGAACGTGTCGCCGGATGGAAAAGACCATCAAAAACCGACCATCAAAAACCATGAAAACATCTGCCATCAAAACGAGGCTGACATGTACCATCAGGATACAACGAAAGCCCCGTTGAAAAGTACCATCAATAAA